>DATNRE010000498.1:0-1786 GCA_036703685.1 Candidatus Obscuribacterales bacterium | reverse complement strand
AAAAGCAATCTATCCAAAATCCTTTCGATTATGATGGATTTGGATAGATTATGGATAGCAAAGTTACTGAGAACTGCTCTTAGTGGTAGAGCAACTGGGTTGTAATCAGTTGGGAGTAAGGAAAATTTTGGCACTGAGAATTAAAGCTGGTGACAAGATTTGAACTTGCGACCGGCTGATTACAAATCAGCTGCTCTACCACTGAGCTACACCAGCAACGTTGCTGATTATAACAAAAGTTAGTAATTTAAATCAAGACTTTTTTTAGATTTTTTTTGTTAGAGAGTTTCCAAATAATTCAACAGGTCGGCCATTTCCTGGGGACTGGGTTGAAATTTGGGCATGGGCGGGGTATTCCCACCGGTGACTTGCTGAATAATGCCCACTTCTGATTTCCGTTGGGAAACATCCTCAAGACTCGGCCCCACTTGACTATCGGTTTGCCAAGCATGACACCCGGCACAGTTATAAAGAAAAATTTCTTGCCCTCGGACAAAATCACCTTTGATGGATAGAACACTTTCTATATAAGGATCATAAACCTGTAGCTTAGGAAGGACAAAAATCCAACCCAGGATCAAAACCATCAACGCCAGGGTGGTGATGGCGGCTCGTTTGATCAGGACATCAATTTCTGCAATCGCAAGCTGGTTATCCAAGGTGTTTCTAATAATTTGAGACGGATCTACAAGAATCTTTACATTCTACCCAGTTTATAGTGTTGTCCGCTCAAGAGCAAGGGCTCCCAACAGTGAAGCGTCAACGGTTAAGGGTATGATTAAAGATTAATTGCTCAAATTAACACCAAGGAGTTATCCAGTGGTAGAACCATTATTATCGGGAATTGTTCTGGGTTTAATTGTCGTCACCCTAGCCGGGTTATTTGTTGCGGCTTACCAACAATATCGTCGGGGAAACCAACTTAATATCGACTAGATATCCAGCCAACCCAAACCCACCCCAGGTTAAGCCTTATGGGTTTAACCTGGGGTGGGTTATTGTATCAAAGGAATCTGCCATGGGCAATGTTAAGAGAAATTCCGCAAATTGTAGCGTTGCGACAAAATTGTTCGTACCTACAACAACAGTACCCAAACTTCATTTCCCTAGTGATTTCCCCTCCTATGTTGGATTATGTAGAGTTGCTACTCAGGTCGAATGCCTAGTTGCATTGCTCCCTTGACCACGATTAGGGGAAGTGTAAGGATTAATGATGGGTACTGTTGTCCGTATTCCACAAGACAGATTGTATTGACCTTAAACAGAGTAACTAACCTCCTAGTTAAGCTGAGGAACTTCCTCATTTATAATCCGTAAGTTTGGAGTTGTATACTTGTTAATAACGAAGCTACATTGCTCCCATTTGGTTCACTAGAGGAAATATCAGCAACTAAAGAAAGAGTTACTGCCGAAGATGACAGACGTTAGATGAAACAGTTTAGTTAACCTCCTAATTTCACTTAACCTGGACGTTCAAGAAAACGTGTTTCGGGCCTCCTATAATAGAGATTTTACCGTTTGAACATCGTTTGTTGATCTGTCGGAGAAGCTCTTTTTGGCTTCTGTATATACAATAAACATTCCCCTTGTGAATTGCAAGTGAAATCCATTAAAGTTAATCCTTTGATCAATCAACACTCTCGCAATTGTAAACTTAAGTAACAAAGATTCTCAGATTAAATTGTCATGTAATCTTGATACACAGGGGATGACACCTGCTAAGACTGTTATCTACGGAGCAGGGGGAGCAGGGGGAGCAGGGGGAGCAGGGGGAGCAGGGGGAGCA
>DATNRE010000497.1:0-4839 GCA_036703685.1 Candidatus Obscuribacterales bacterium | reverse complement strand
CGATACTAAGCATTTCTTTGATAACCGTTATGGGACAGGTCAATCTACCCTAGATGGGATTATCCGCGCCACTAACGTCCTGTTAGCGGGTAAAAATATTGTGGTAGCTGGTTACGGTTGGTGCGGCAAGGGTACGGCCCTGCGGGCACGGGGTTTAGGCGCTAATGTGATTGTGACTGAAATTGACCCAGTGCGGGCCATTGAAGCGGTGATGGACGGTTTCCGGGTGATGCCGATGGATGAAGCCGCATCGGTGGGTGATTTATTTATTACGGTGACAGGCAATAAGCACGTAATTCGCGGCGAACATTTTGACGTGATGAAAGATGGCGCCATGGTTTGCAATTCCGGTCACTTTGATATTGAAATTGACCTGAAAACCTTGGGAGAAAAAGCCACGGAAGTTAAGGAAGTTCGTAACTTTACCCAAGAATATAAACTCAAAAACGGTAAATCCGTTGTGGTCTTGGGAGAAGGTCGTTTAATTAACTTAGCCGCCGCCGAAGGACATCCGAGCGCGGTGATGGATATGAGTTTTGCTAACCAAGCTTTAGCTTGTGAACATTTGGTGAAAAACAAAGGCAAATTAGAACCCGGAATTCATTCTATTCCTGCGGATCTGGATAAAGAAATTGCCCGTTTGAAACTGGATGCCATGGGGATTAAAGTTGATAGCTTGACTGCCGAACAAATCGAGTATGTTAACTCTTGGACATCGGGAACCTAAATCAGTTTAGGACTGACGCAAAGAAACCGGGTTTCTACGAAAAATATGAAGGTTTTTCGCTAGATATCTCAGAAAAAACCCGGTTTCTGAGATAGATTTTTAAGCTACTTTCTAAACCGGGTTTCTGAACCGGAAGCCCGGTTTTTGAATGACTGAAAACTTAATTTAAGAAAAGATTATGGTTGAATGGATTACTAATACCATGAATTCCTTGGGGTATCTAGGAATTGGTTTATTAATGTTTTTAGAAAATCTATTTCCGCCAATTCCTTCTGAGTTAATTATGCCCTTAGCGGGTTTTACGGTTTCCCGGGGAGAAATGCAATTTTTTCCGGCGGTTGTAGCGGGAGTGGTCGGAACAATATTAGGGGCGTTTCCTTGGTATTATGCGGGTAAATTCTTCGGGGAAGAAAGGTTAAGAGATTTAGCCGATAAGTATGGAAAATGGATTACGGTAACGGGTAGAGATATTGATAAAGCCAATAATTGGTTTACTCGATATGGGGGAATGGCGGTTTTTTTATGTCGTTTAGTTCCCGGGGTGAGAACCTTAATTTCTTTACCTGCGGGTCTTAATAATATGCCGTTAATTCCTTTCATTATCTATTCTACCATTGGTACAACTCTTTGGGTGAGTTTTTTAACCGGAGCCGGATATTTATTGGGAGATCATTATGATTTGGTTGAAGAATATATAGGCCCTATTTCTAAGATTGCATTATTAAGTTTAGTCATTGGTTTTGGTCTTTGGGTACTCCGCAAAAACATGAGAAAAAGCGCCGAATAGTAGAGACGTGCCACGGCGCGTCTCCATCAGTTATCAGTTTATTACCTATTACCCATTACCTATTACCTATTACCCATTACCTATTACCCATTACCTATTCCCTATTCCCTATTCCCTATTCCCTATTCCCTATTCCCTGTTCCCTGTTCCCTGTTCCCTATCATTATCGTTGAAACCGTTGGCGAACTCGAGAGACTAATAAATCGACTTCGGGTAATTTGAGAAATAGAATTAATATCATAAAAACAATTAAACCGATAGTCCCCGGCAGCACTAATTCCAGTAATAAAAATCCAAAATTATCACCGGGGGCTAAAATTCTTAATCCTTGTAATGTTCCCCAACTAACAAACCCAGAAATTAGACTAATAAAAGTTAATCCTAAAAACGGTAAGCTCCATTCTCGCCAGGGTAGACCATTTAATTTGATATGTAATAGCCATAAAAACATCACCATAGAAACAACATTCACGCCAACGGTAGCTAAAACTAAACCCGGTGCTCCCCAAGATTTAACTAAAATAAAATCTAATAACCCATTTAAGAAAATATTAAAAATACTCACTTTAAATGGAGTCTGTCCATCTCCTAACCCGTAAAATACCCTCACTAATACATCCCGTCCTAAATAAAAGAACATCCCCACGGAATAGGCAACTAAAACCGAAGCCACAAACTCCGATGCTGCTAAATTAAACGCATAACGTTCATAAACAATTCTCACCGTGGGTAAGGCTAACGCCACCATTAATGTACTTAACGGTAACATGGTAATGGCTGTTAAGATTAAAGCCTGACGAATCCGATCTTTTAATTCCGGCCATTGTTCAGGATCTCTTAAACGAGCAAATACAGGTAAAAACGGAACCAAAATCATATTAGAAATGATTCCTAAAGGAGTTTGAACTAATAATCCAGCATAGCCCATCGCCGAGGCAGCTTGAGGAATATAAGACGCAAAAAATAAATCCGTATAGACATTAATTTGTAACATTCCTGATGATAAAGTCGCGGGTAACATGACTCTCATCACCTCTCTTAATCCCGGGATTTTAAAATTAAATCGCAGTCTTAAAGTTCCTAACCCCGATTTCCACATGGCCGGAACTTGAATTATCCATTGTAAAACCGCCCCCGCTAGGGTTGCCCAAGCCAAAACTTGACCCCCTAAAACCATATATTTAGGGCTACCTACCTCATCCCCTAAAATCCCAATTAAAACCCCTAATCCTAAAATTAAAGCCGCACTCGAAAATAACGGACTAATGGACGGCAACCAATACATATCCGCCGCATTAAGCGTTCCAAATCCAATCCCAATTAACCCCGCAAATAACGCCATCGGAGCCATAATTTTTAACTGCTCAATGGCAATATTTCGGGTCGCTATACCTTCGGGAGTTGAACTTAAACCTGGGGCCATTAAATCAATTAAGGGGGTAGCAAAAATGACTAATCCTACCGTTACTACTAATAAAACCATGCCGACTAAAGTAGAAACCGTTTCCACTAAAGCCTCCGCATCTTTGCGCTCTCGATTGGCTAAAGCACTCACAATCGCACTATGAAAGGGGCCGTTAATTCCGCCTAATAAAATTAATAAAAATCCGGGGATAACATAGGCAAAATTATAGGCATCAATAGCCGGCCCCACACCAAAAGCCGCCGCCATTACCTGTTGACGGATTAAGCCAAATACTTTACTAATGAGGGTAGCCACTGCAACAATAGTGGCAATTCCTACTAATGAACGAGAGCGTTTAGGTTCTTCTGACACGGAATATCTACAGGGGTTAAAATCCAAACCCTAGTTTAATCGGAATTGACCCTTATTCAACCTAATTGCTCATGGATTCTTATTTGTATCGTTATCCGCCCCTAGAGTCAGGGGTTTTGCTCAAACGCTATAAACGATTTTTGGCTGATATTCAGTTAGCCTCGGGGGAGGTGATCACCGCCCATTGTCCCAATACTGGGCCGATGACCGGGGTTTGCATCCCAGGAAACCCGGTGAGGGTGTCCTATAGTCCTAGTAAAACCCGCAAATATCCCTACACTTGGGAGCTCATTCAGTTAAATTCGGAGGTGGACTCCCTGGAAGGGTTAACCTGGACGGGAGTTAATACCGCTTTACCTAACAAGATAATTAATTTAGCTTTAACAGAAAGATTGTTTCCTGAATTGGGAAATTATAGCGAAATTAAGCCAGAAGTTCCCTATGGAATCAATTTAAAAAGTCGGGTGGATTTTCTCTTGAAAGGCGAAGGTAAACCGATTTATTTGGAAGTGAAAAATACTACTTGGTCTGATGGAAAAATTGCTTTATTTCCCGATACCGTAACCGAAAGAGGACAAAAACATTTAAAGGAATTAATGGAAGTGGTGAAACAGGGCGATCGCGCTGTGATGTTATATTTTATTAATCGGGGAGATTGTACAGAATTTGCCCCCGGAGATACCGCCGACCCGGTTTATGGTCAACTTTTGAGAGAAGCAATTTTAGCCGGGGTGGAAGTCTTACCCTGTAGATTTCAAGTTACCCCGGAAGGGATTCAATATTTGGGGTTAGCAAAATTCCCCCCGTTGTTGCGCTTCAGCGCATCTTAAAATATACCTAATATTACCTTTATATCAAAATTAAATGGGTTGAAGTTAAACAAATCAACCCAAAAAAAGGAGGTTTTTTTCAATTAACCAGATTATTCTGATTTCTTGGGAGTTGTTACAACTTTCCAGGTCACAAACAATAGAAAACTCAAATATCCCAATACAGCTAACCAGTCAAGAATTCGACTATCAATTATAGGTCTGTACATATTGTAAAGAATTAAAACGTTTACTTGTGTATTGGGGTCAGGGGACTTAATATCAATTGTATGATTTTCGTGAGTCTAAGCGGGGGCTAAAACCTGGGGGGTTCACGAAAAACCTTAGAACCTTGACAAATCAATAGTTTATATTTTTGAGTCCGGTTAGTTATTGATAGTCTATTGCAATAACGGGGGCCCAAATGAGGCAATTTTTGAGGTTCACGAAAAGTGGCTTCAGAATCACCGCCCCATAAAGGTTTCAGACGGCAGACTTTCAATTAAAATAATCCCGCTTGCGGGACTGAAACTTGGCGATGCTACCATCAATTATTGAAAGGTTTGATAGTATCCCTTTCAATTAAAATAATCCCGCTTGCGGGACTGAAACTTCAATCCCCTCGTCAAAAACTTCGATGTTCAACATCTTTCAATTAAAATAATCCCGCTTGCGGGACTGAAACATTTTAAATGCGGTTCTAATGTCGCGCACTTTAAACTTTCAATTAAAATAATCC
>DATNRE010000496.1:0-5512 GCA_036703685.1 Candidatus Obscuribacterales bacterium | reverse complement strand
AATGGGTAATGGGTAATGGGTAATGGGTAATGGGTAATGGGTAATGGGGACTGGGTAATGGGTAATGGGTAAGGGGTAATGGGGAATGGGCAATAGTTTACTTCCCCTGCTCCCGGTGCTCCGCCCACTCCCCCTACTCCTTTCTCCCAATATTCTACCCTTCATTATGCTAAAGCCTCGCTGTTGCGGTAGTTGAAAGCTAAGTCGAGGAGTTTTGCCCAGCGTTTTTGGACTTGTTTGGGGGTGCATTTGAGGATAGAGGCGATCGCTTTATCGCTTTCTTCTTGGTTTTTAAGGTTTAATAACTGTTGGTCATCGGCGGATAATTGGGCTTGGAAGGCTTGCCATTGTTCGCTATTCATGCCCAATTTTTGGTTAATATCGGCTCCTAACCATTCATGGACGAGTTTCCAATTATTAGACCGGGCAAATTTTTCAACGTGGTATTTAAACCGTTGTTGCAGATAGTCCCGTTCGCGGGCAGTTAACCCCAGGGCTTTATCAATATCGCAGGCTTGCAGATCTTGCATTTTTAGTTTTAAATATTTGACACAATCGGTTTGTCCTTGGGATTCTAAATATTGAATTAGTTCATTGATCACGCGATCGCGCAATACACTTTCCGCCGGGTCAACGGTTTCAGAAACCATTTTTTCTCTAATTTGCTGCATGGCTGAGGTTCGGCTTTGGGCTTCAGATTCTTCGGTTTTGCCTCCTTCCACGGCCAATTCAATATCCATAGAAGTTTCAGGGGGTTGACCTTTAGCAAATCCTTGGGCACGTAACACAATTAACCGTTGACGGTTGCGACCGGGTAAACCGATCTGACGTTTGGCATACTGTTCGGTAAAAGCCATATATTCCGCTAATTCTAAACGGGTATGGGGGGTATAATTGGCTTCCATTTGGTGTTCCCGACGAAAAGCCCGCAGGGACTCCACATAAAATCCTTGTAAAAAATCTTCAATTAAGTTGTAACGGGCTTGGAAGCTCAACTGAGACTCAAAGGACGCCACGTGACGGTAGACCATGGCCGCCAGATGGGAGTGAAGTTCTACCCGACCTTGACGGGAACCGAGTTTGTAATATTCTAAGCACTTTTGCAACCGATGACGGGCCAAACTTAACTGCCAGGATTGGACATCACCGGAGGTTTGAATCCGGTTGCTTTTTTCACAAATGCGCTCTACTTCCAGGGCCATCCGTAGTGTTACTGTCCGACCACTGGCGGGAAGGGTTTTAACGGCTGTTTGCAATTCTTGTAATAAAAGTTGAGCTAAGGCTTGGGGATTAATAGAATTAAGAGTAACTTCAGAATCTTGAATCGAAATATCTTGTGCAAACATGATGGGTTTCCTTGGGTAAAGCACTGTGTACAGAAGGCGAGAGTTAAAGGCGGTTTGGTATTTCCTGATTCAACTCTCTACACTTTGAATAGTAGAAGCAGCCCCTTTGGAATAGTGATATCAATGTTCCACTCTCTGATGTAACTAATTAGATATCTGGGTTTATGCTCTACACCCCGCCCTAGTCCATTACCCTGAAAGCCTTATACAATAAGTATTATAACCCTATTTTATTGTTCCAGATCACAGCCGATTTTTCCCGAGTTGCCGATACTATCAATAGACCAATTCCACAACTGGCTACTCTGTACCTCAAGGAGTCAATGTATTTCGTTCAAGCCTAGACTCTATCTAATACAGGACTTACGCACCCAACCAAAGAAACCGGTTTTTTTCCGAAAATACTGCGTTGTGACCCACATATTTTCTAAAAAACCCGGTTTCTCGGGCCCCATGCGTAAGTCCTATAATAATGAATTTAGGGATTTGCGCCCTTTGATTTTCGGTGACTGGCATCCCAAAAGACCCCCCATCGGTCAATAATAGGGATATCCGAATACCATGGGACACAATAATGGCTAACCCAAAGCGAGATCCAAAACTCAGGCATATTGTTTTGACATCTCACCCCACCTCCTACGGGACTAAACCCATTCCCATTGACTGGGGAAACGCCGATCCTCGCCAACGGGGCCCCCTGATCGGTACCTTGACCGATCCGAGCCATCGCAACGTTATTGGCACACATTCGGGCTCCTACGCCATTTATCGGGCTTTAGCCGTTGTTCAGGGAAGCCTGAAAACCGATCACCGTGCTGACTTAACGAATACATCCCCCTTTGTCAAAATTGGCCCGTACCCCAGTTGGGCTGATCCGGGTAAAATTGTCGCCCTTGATCCTTTTGGGGCAGTAATTGGGGAAGCATTTACCGAATATTTGGAAAAAGGCCATGATATTCGCCCCACTATTGCGATTACTAAAGCCCATATTAATATGCCTGAATTATATGAGGCTGCCACCAAGGGACGGTTAACAATTGATGGTAAAATCATGAAAGAAAATGGCGATTTAGTAGTAACAAAAGCTGCTATTGAACCCGTTTGGTATTTGCCCGGAATTGCCCAGCGTTTAAAAGTGACAGAAAGTGATTTACGTCAGGCATTATTTGAACAAACGGGCGGAATGTTTCCTGAGTTAATTACCCGTCCCGATTTACAAGTCTTTTTACCTCCGATTGGGGGAGTTACGGTTTATATTGTGGGAGATATGGCGGCGATTACCGATCCCGATCGTCCGGTGACGGTTAGAGTCCATGACGAGTGTAATGGATCGGATGTTTTTGGCTCGGATATTTGTACCTGTCGCCCCTATTTAGTCCATGGGATTGAAGAATGTATTAAAACAGCCCAGGAAGGCGGTGCAGGGGTGATTGTCTACTATCGAAAAGAGGGCCGAGCTTTGGGAGAAGTCACGAAGTTTTTAGTTTATAATGCCCGCAAACGTCAAACGGGCGGCGATCGCGCTGATGCCTATTTTGAACGGACAGAATGTGTGGCCGGAGTTCAAGATATGCGACTTCAAGAGTTGATGCCGGATGTCTTACACTGGTTAGGAATTACTCGGATTGACCGTTTAGTTTCTATGAGTAATATGAAATATGATGCTATTATAAATTCTGGGATTGAAGTGGTTAAACGGATTGCTATTCCTGATGATTTGATTCCGGCGGATGCTCAAGTGGAAATAGAAGCCAAAAAAGCGGCTGGGTATTATACGGAAGGGGAAGTTTTAGACCCGGAAAGTTTACTTGAGATCAAAGGTCGAGATTATTAACCCGTTGTTGCGCTTAAGCGCACAAAATCCTAATTTAATAGGAATGGGGAATTACGAATTACGAATTGGGAATTACGAATTGGGAATTACGAATTACGAATTGGGAATACTTATATTCTATCCTTTAATGTTTGCTACAAATACTTGATCGGGTAGCCCATCACTTTTTTATATTCCCTATTCCCTATTCCCTATTCCCTATTCCCTATTCCCTATTCCCTGTTCCCTGTTCCCTGTTCCCTTGCCATGGAATATAAAGTTAAAATGCAGAATCAAGAAAATGCGATCGCCTATTTTCGTTCTCCTAAAGCTATTCGAGAACGATGTAATTTTATCTTTAATTTAGCTTTATCGAATCAGTTACAACATTTTCGCTATGATCCAGAAAAGTTAGAATTTGTTGCTAATTTTGTTTTAGATAATATTCATCAAAACTACCCGGATTTGAATGTTCCTTTCCATTCTCGATGGCGACATTTTGAGGTTGGGAATATTCCTCGGATGGAAAACTTAGAAAAACAATTTAATGATTTATCCCCGATTGAACAAACCCAAGCTAAACTTGATTTAGCTATTATTAGTGTATTACTCGATGCTGGAGCGGGGGAAAAATGGCATTATCAAGAATCAGAAACCGGGTTGATTTGGCGACGTTCTGAAGGGTTGGCGATCGCCAGTTATGAAATGTTTAGTCAAGGTTTATTTTCCAGTGATCCGGCATCTCCGTTACAAGCTGATGCTCAGGGACTAATTAATCTAACAGAATCTCAATTAATAAGCGGATTTCAAGTTAATAAAAATAACCCTTTGACGGGAATTAAAGGCAGATTAGAACTCTTAAAAAAACTGGGTGAAACTTTATATCATTATCCGCATTTCTTTGGAGAAAATAATCCTAGACCGGGGAAATTAGTGGATTATTTTTTAACTCAAACCCAAAATAATCAACTCAGTGCTGTGGTTATTTTAACCGGTATTTTAGAAGGATTAGGAGATATATGGCCGGGACGATTAACCCTAAATCAAGTTAATTTAGGGGATGTTTGGTATTATCCTGGGTTAGAAATCTTAGACTCAGAATATCCCTTTGTTCCTTTCCATAAATTATCTCAATGGTTAACCTATTCTTTACTGGAACCTTTACAGGATTTAGGATTAGAAATTATTGATTTAGAGCAATTAACTGGATTAGCAGAATATCGGAATGGGGGATTAATTTTAGATTTGGGATTATTAGAATTAAAAGATATTAATTTATCGAAACAACAACACAAACCCGATGCTAGTGTGATTATAGAATGGCGATCGCTAACGATTATTATACTTGATAAAATTGCAGAAATTATTCGCCAAAAACTAAACCTTACCCCCCAGGAATTTCCCTTGGTTAAAGTCCTACAAGGTGGCACATGGAATGCCGGACGAGAAATTGCGAAACAACGGCGTTTTGATGGTTCTCCACCCCTGAAGTTAGACAGTGATGGAACCGTATTTTAATTTAACTATGCCTTGAGCAATTAGTTTTTATGGCTAAAATTGATTGGTTAATATTCAATAGGACTTACCCAGGTCGACCGAGAAACCGGGTTTTTTAGATAATATGTCGGTGACAACCAAGTATTTTCGTAAAAAAACCCGGTTTCTTTGGTTGGGTGCGTAAGTCCTACAGAAGTCAAAAAGTCAGAATTAAGAAAAGAATTTAATTCCTAATTCTTAATTCTTAATTCCGATTAGGCGGGTAAGGGAGGAACGGTTTGAACCCATCCCGGTTGTTGAACTTCGCGCAACACATAATTACCCGGGGCAATGTTAGCAAAAACGTAGCTACCATTGGCATCGGTTACGGTTGTTGGTTCTGTGGGTTCAAGAATGCCGTTATTATTGGCATCAATATAAATTGTCCACCCCTGCAAAGGGGTTTCACCCGCATCAAACAAACTGTTGGCGTTGGTATCATTGAACTTGATGCCACTCACGGAACCGAATTGACGGTTGCCAAAGTTGATGGCCGCATTTGTGCCACCAGTAATGCCAACGGGGCCAGGGTTAGGGGTCGTTTGTGTCCATCCCGGTTGCTGAACTTCCCGTAGGGTATAGTTTCCCGCCGGAACATTGGCAAAGGTGTAGCGACCATCCGCTCCTGTAACGGCAGCTGCTTCTGTGGCATCAAGCGCGCTATTACCGTTGGCATCAATAAAAATCGTCCACCCGGGTAGGGGGAATTCACCAGCATCAAACAGGGCATTGCCGTTCGTGTCACTGAACTTTAAACCTGTGATCGTGCCAAATTGATTATTACCGAAGTTAATTCCGGTGACATTGGCACCACCTG
>DATNRE010000495.1:0-4890 GCA_036703685.1 Candidatus Obscuribacterales bacterium | reverse complement strand
TTGAGTATCAAAGAAAACCGTAGGGGAAAAATCTACTCCCAAAGTGGCATCGCGGAGAACGGAATGAGTCGGTAAAGTGGCGGCTATATCGACAATACCACTGGCAACGCTATTAAAATCTTGACCAGCTTCAACCTGTACAAATTCTACCGCATTGGGGTTATTAAATAAGGCCGTAGCTAATGCACGACTATAATCAATTCCCATTCCCGTAAAAGAACCGTCCGCTTCTTGGTTACTAAACCCAATGGCATCATCGTTAATTGCAACCCGGAGAAAACCCCGTTCTAAAATTTCTTGAAGTTGGGAACCTTTTCGAGTTTCACTCCCAACAGCAGCCCGATTTTCCGACGCTCCAAACAAAGCATAATGTTCAAAACCACTTGAAAAATTACCGTTATTAACTGACTCCGTTACATCGGAGTTAAAGTCAAGATAAAACGGTTCATTAAAGGGAATTTGTGGTGTTCTACCTTCGCTAAAACCAAACTTTACCCAATGTTCAAAACCGTTTTTTAGCAACCCCTTTGTAACAGCATCAACAACATCAGGGTTTTGTTGCAGATAGGTATTTTCGTCGAAATTGGGAGTCATCATAATTGGGTGAATGTTCTAAATAAAGGCACGAAAAATTTGACGGCAATCGAATAACCGCTAGGGATAAAACCTTTGTTAATATATTGTCAAAACTCGGAAATTCTATCTGCAAACCCATTAATTTTGATATACCGGAGCGCATTAGTATTTTCCAGCGACATCCCTATTATGCCGTTTCCCTATCCCCCTGTCAGTCGGAAAAGTCGGATCTTTAAAGTCGGATCTTGCGGAAAAAGTCGGATCTTTGCACAATGATAGATGTCAAATTGTTTTATTTATGGTATAATTACTAGCCCAGTATTTTTTTGTTAGACTGGGTTTTTAGGCTAGGGCTGTTTCATTGGCAAAAAAATCAGTGCAAAAAGCCCCAGATCCTTGATATCTTCGGCTATATTCAAAGGTTTTAGCAACCGGATTTAGTATTAGTCGGAAAAGTCGGAAAAGTCGGATTTGTAAAAATGATAGGTTACTATAGCAATTCTCAAGAGGACAACGAGTATTGCATCTTGTTAAAATACAAAGATTCTCCTCGATAGTTTAAAGATGGCACCGGATCATGATTTCACTACCCGATATTACAATTGTTACCCCAATCTATGAAAGCGCGAATTCCTTGGTCTATCGAGGCATCCTCAAGGTTAATCAGCAACCTTTAATATTGAAACTTCTCAAACAAGATTATCCCACCTCTGCTGAACTCTATCGTTATCAGCAGGAATACGAAATTATTCGCCATCTCGATTTAGAAGGAGTGATCAAAGTCTATGAATTACGCAGATACAAAAATACACTCCTAATCTTATTAGAAGACTTCGGGGGAGACTCTTTAAAACTCTTACTAGAACGTCGTCCCTTTTCCTTATCAGAGTTCCTAACTTTATCTCTCAAAATTACAGAAGCTCTCGGCAAAATTCACTATCAAAATATTATACATAAAGATATCAACCCCTCTAATATTGTCTTTAATCCTCAAACTGGACAATTAAAACTGATTGACTTTGGTCTATCAAGTATTTTATCCCAAGAAAATCCTACCCTGAAAAGTCCTAATACCCTAGAAGGAACCTTAGCTTATCTATCTCCCGAACAAACAGGGAGAATGAACCGAAATATCGACTATCGCACGGATTTTTATTCCCTAGGCATTACGTTCTATCAATTACTGACTAACCAGCTTCCCTTTCCCCAATATGATGCACTGGAGTTAATTCATTCTCATCTGGCAAGACAACCCCTACCTCCTCACAAAATTAATCCTGAAATTCCCTTACCCATTTCAGAAATTGTCATGAAATTAATGGCAAAAACGGCCGAGGAACGTTATCAAAGTGCATTAGGAATTAAAGCTGATTTAGAAACTTGTTTGACTCAATCTAAAAACCAAGAAACCCAAACTTTTATTTTAGGCAGTCAAGATATCTGTCATTACTTACAAATTTCTCAAAAACTTTATGGCAGAGAACAGCAAATCCAAACATTATTAAATACCTTGACTCGTGTTGTCTCTCCTCAAGCCAAACCAAACTCCCCGGAACTAATCTTAATTTCCGGCTATTCTGGGATTGGAAAATCAGCGTTAGTCCGAGAACTTTATCAATTAATTACTGAAAAACGGGGTTATTTTATCTCAGGAAAATTTGACCAACTTTACCGGGATATTCCCTATCAAGCCCTAATTAGTGCCTTCAAAGACCTGATGCGTCAATTGCTAACGGAAAGCGAAACTCAATTACAACAATGGCGACATAAAATATTAGCAGAGTTAGGAGTAAATGCTCAAATTATTATTGATATTATTCCTGAACTAGAATTAATTATTGGTCAACAAATAGCCGTTACCGAATTATCTTTAACAGAAGCTCAACATCG
Source organism: Candidatus Obscuribacterales bacterium (assembly GCA_036703685.1). Lineage (GTDB taxonomy): Bacteria > Cyanobacteriota > Cyanobacteriia > Cyanobacteriales > Microcoleaceae > Planktothrix. The sequence continues at coordinate 2,424 of DATNRE010000495.1, read as the reverse complement.
GTTTAATTTAGTTTTCCGACAGTTTATTCAAATTTTTTGTCAACCGGAACATCCCCTGGTTTTGTTCCTAGATGACCTTCAGTGGGTAGACAGTGCGACACTCAAACTGCTTCAGGTTTTAATCACCCAAGCAAATACTCAATATTTATTGGTAATTGCTGCTTATCGAGATCATGAAGTCTGTGCTACTCACCCTTTAATGTTATGTTTATCGGCGATGGAAAACCAGGGAATTGTTATTAACAATATTTCCCTTTCTCCGCTTAATTTAAGGCAAGTGAATCAACTGATTGCCGATACATTAAAAACTGAACTGAGAGCTACACAAAACCTAGCTGAGTTAGTCTTTTTAAAAACACAAGGAAATCCCTTTTTTGTTAAAGAGTTTATTAAATCTCTGTATACGGAAGAATTACTAAAATTTGATCAAACATTAGTCAGTTGGACTTGGGATTTAGAAAAAATTAGGATGAGAAACCTGACTGATAATGTGGTTGAATTAATGTCAGGGAAAATTCAAGCCTTATCAATATCTGCACAAACAGTGCTTCAGTTAGCCGCTTGTATTGGAAATCAATTTGATTTAAAGATATTAGCCATTCTTTATCATAAATCCCTGAAAGAAACAGCCGATAAATTAATAGAAGCGGAGTTGGGAGGATTAATCTTTCCCCTGGGGGATGATTACAAATTCCTGAAAACAAACCGAGATTTGAATGGGTTAAAAATTAACTATAAATTTGCCCATGACCGCATTCAACAAGCTGCCTATTCTCTGATTCCAGAAAATAGCCGAAAAGCTATACATTTATCGATTGGACAATTACTTTTAAAGTATATACCTCCCGAGAAACAAGCCGAGAAAATATTTGATATTGTGGAACAATTAAATTTAGGATTTGAATTACTCAAGCATCAATTTCAGCGAGATAAATCAGCCCAATTAAATTTAATAGCTGCGCAGAAAGCTAAAGCGTCTGCCGCTTATCAAATAGCGTTTAATTACCTGATATTTGGCTTACAATTATTACCTGAATCTCGCTGGAAAACCCATTATGATCTAACGCTGGCTTTACAAATTGAAGCCGCAGAAGCTGCCTATCTTTGTGGGAATTTTGATGAGACGGAAAGATTAAGTGGTGTTGTTTTACAACAAGCTAAAACCTTATTAGATAAGGTCAAGATTTATGAGGTTCAAATGGCGGCTTTAGTAGCGCAAGGTAAACTAATAGAAGCGATCTCTATTGGTATAGCGGTCTTAAAGCTATTAGGCATTGATTTACCTAAAACCCCCAATCAATTTGATGTTTTTAGCAGTTTTATTCAAACTAAATTCACCTTATTAGGAAAAAAAATAGAAGACTTAATTGATCAACCTGAAATGTTAGAAACAGACAAAATAGCGGCTGTTTCTATTCTGGTTAACCTTAGTCCAGTTGCCTATATTGCCTTCCCTAATTTATTTCCTATCTTAGTGTTTAAATCAGTCAATTTATTAGTTAAATTTGGTTATACTCAGTTAGGCGAAGTGGTCTATGCTGGGTATGGCTTAATTCTCTGTGCTGCATTGGGAGATATTGAATCCGGTTATCGTTTTGGAAATCTAGCATTACAGCATTTAAAGAAATCCCATTCTAATCAAGGGAAAACTAAGGTAATCTTTAGTGTCAATGGCTTTACAAAAATATGGCGAGAACATCTTAAAAATTCTTTACCTCCCCTATTAGAAGGTTATGGGAGTGGGTTAGACACTGGAGATTTAGAAAATGCTGCTTATTGTGCGATGCTTTATGCTTATTATTATGTTTTGACGGGTCAGGATTTAACCCAAGTTGAACGAGATATTGCTCAATATATAGAAGCGGTTCAAAAAATTGAACAAACCCGGACGGCTCAAAATATTGGGATTCATAGACAGGTGGTTTTAAATTTATTAGGTCAATCGGAAAACCCCACTTTACTTCGGGGTGAAAGTTACGATGAATGGGAAAAAATTCCCCTAGCTTTAGCCGCTCAAGATCAGACAACTTTGTTTGATACCTATAGTTATAAACTCACACTCAGTTATCTATTTGAAGATTACGAACAAGCCATCAAGAATGCTAAATTAACTGAAAAATATTTAGACGGAGGATTGGGAACACCCGCTATCCCGATTTTTTATTTCTATGATTCCTTAACCCGATTAGCGCTCTATCCCTCCCTGGGGAAAATCCAGCAAAAAATGGAGTTATACCGGATTAAAAATAATCAAAGTAAACTGAAGAAATGGGCGGGTTATGCTCCGATGAATTACTTACACAAATTTTATTTGGTAGAAGCCCAACGATATCAAGTTTTAGGTCAACAGATTCACGCCATAGAATGCTATGATAAAGCGATTAGTTTAGCTCAACAGAATGAATACCTCCAAGAAGAAGCATT
>DATNRE010000494.1:0-1931 GCA_036703685.1 Candidatus Obscuribacterales bacterium | reverse complement strand
CTTGACCCGTCATGGCATCCACCACTAAGAGGGTTTCATGGGGTTCAATGGTTTCTTTAATTTGCGCTAATTCCGCCATCATATTTTCGTCTATTTGTAGACGTCCGGCGGTGTCAATAATGACGGTATCAATATCTTGATTGCGGGCATATTCGACCCCTTGGCGGGCAATTTCTACGGGGTCGGTATCGGTTCCCATTTCAAACACAGGAACATTAATTTGTTTGCCTAATGTGATTAATTGATTAATGGCGGCGGGGCGATAAATGTCCGTGGCGACTAACAAGGCGGTGCGATTTTCCTTTCTCAAATGCAGGGCTAATTTTGCCGTGGCGGTGGTTTTTCCTGTCCCCTGCAACCCGGCCATTAATATGATGGTTGGGGCGGTGTCCGCTTGGGCGAGGGGAACGTTACTTTCCCCCATGACGTTGACCAATTCGTCATGGACGATTTTAACAAACTGTTCTCCGGGTCGCACGCCGGACACAACCTGCGCTCCCTGGGCTTTTTCGCCGACTTCCGCGACAAATTCCTTAACCACTTGCAGGTTAACATCGGCTTCGAGCAGGGCGCGACGGACTTCCTTTAGGGCATCTTGAATATTAGACTCACTAATTTTATCCTGACCTCGGAGTTTCTTCCAAGTGGATTCAAAGCGTTCGGCAAGAGCATCAAACATAGCAATTTCTTTAGGGAACAAATGGGCATCACTCTCTATAATAATATTGAAAGGGCTGCAATTGTGCTCCAATTCATCATTACTCGAACCGATAAAAATATTTGTTGTTGCGCTTCAGCGCTCCATATTTTTAGAGTGCGCTGAAGCGCAACAACAAACTAAGGTCTAATCTCGTTTGATCTTTTCTATATTTTCATCAAAAATAGCTCCCCGTTTGATTAAGTCTGCTTTCAGGTTTTCAGAAATTCCTGCATCATGCCAGAGGCGAGCTTCTCTAACATTAGCCCCGGTAAAATCTACCTCAGTTAAATTTGTTAAGGCTAATCCCGCTTGATATAAGTCAGCATTTTTTAAACAAGCTCCGCTTAAATTGGCATCGCTTAAATTGCAGTTACTTAAATTGGCTTCTTCTAAATTAGAATTTGTTAAATTTGATCCGCTTAAATTCGCTAGGGCTAAACTCACCCGGTGCAAATCTGCGCCCCTTAAATCCGCATCACTTAATAGGGCTCCGCTTAAATCGGCTCCTCCTAAATTGGCATTTTTTAGGTCAGCATTGGTTAAGTCAATATCGCTTAAATCCGCCCCTCGTAAATAGGCATTACTTAATTTTGCCCCACTTAAAATTAATCCTCTTAAATTAACTCCGAGTAGTTTTGCGTCGGCAAAATCTTCTAAGGGATTTAAACCCGCAATTTCCGCTAATTCTAAAAAATCATCGGTTTTTGCTGATATAATAGCTTGTACGGTAGTTTGTAAATCAGAAAAATGACACCCTTGAGCCGCGGCTTTTTGAGTTAACAATTGTAGGTCTTCATGGGTTTTATAATGGAGTGCCATTTCATGAAGATCGGCGGGTAAGGGTTGTTTTTGTAACCAAAGTACCAATTTACGCTCCAACACTGCCAAGCGGTTGGGGCTCAGATTATGGGGCCAAAGTCCTTCTACACCAGTCATAGGTTTTAATGGTTTTGTTTATGGAATGAGTGAATAGATAGAATTAAATATCATAGGGATTTGATTCCATCTATTAACCTAATCTTCATTCTCTCTAAAAATTGCCCCCCGTTGGACTAACTCGGATTTAATTCGCTTGGAAATTCCCACCGCCTGGGTAAAATCAACGTTTTTGACCTGGGCATCTTTGATCTCAGCTTGACTGAAATTAGCCGTTATCAGGTTTACTCCTTGGAATTTTACCCCGGTTAGGTCAGCATAGTTTAGATTGGCTTGACTGAGGTTAGCCTGGGTC
>DATNRE010000493.1:0-3039 GCA_036703685.1 Candidatus Obscuribacterales bacterium | reverse complement strand
GACAGTTAGCAGTTATTAGTTAGCAGTTGTTATTTGAGAGTGTAGAGACGTGCCATGGCGCGTCTGTACTAGAATTAGTTATCAGTTAACAGTTATTTGTTAATAAATTATAGGAGGTATTAATGAGTAATGAGGGATTGTCTCAAAAGAGTTTGGTTTATGATAAGGCATACAAATTGGCGATTAGAGTTGTTAATGCTTATCAATATCTGACTCAAAATAAGCAGGAGTGGATTTTGTCTAAGCAGTTAATTAGAAGTGGTACATCAATTGGATCAAATATTGCTGAAGCCAATGGTGCAATATCTCCGGCAGATTTTTCTGCAAAAATGTCCATAGCCTATAAGGAATGTTTGGAAACTAAATATTGGCTTTCTTTATTAAAAGACACAAGCTATCTGGACGAACAAACTTTTGATAGTATCTATCAAGATGCTGATGAAGTCGGAAAAATTCTTTTTGCTATCCTAAAAAAAACCAGAATTGGCAATAATGAATCAACCAAAATTATCCCAGACAACCAATAACTGTTAAATGTTAACTAAAAACTGATAACTGTTAACTGATGACTGATGACTGATTTATCTTTAGCCTATCTCAATGCTTGGGAATATTGCCCCCGTCGATTTTATTTGGAATATCAATTGGGGGAAATGCAGGATAACGAACATATTATTATGGGGCGTTATCTCCATGAAAATATTAATGAAGAAGGCACTACTTTTGAAGGGGATACTATTATTCACCGTCAGCAGTGGGTCTGGAGTGAAGATCTGAAAGTGAGTGGAATTATTGATGCTGTGGAAGAACGGGAGGGTCAATTGATTCCTTTAGAATATAAAAAGGGAAAAATGGCGCAACATCTAAATGATCATTTTCAACTTTGTGCAGCGGCGTTGTGTTTAGAAGAACGCACAGGGAAAGAAATTCCCTATGGTGAAATTTTTTATCATGGAAATCGCCGTCGCCAACGGGTTGAATTTACCCCCAAATTACGACAAATGACCCAAGAAGCGATCGCCTTAGCCCATCAAACTGCGATGGGTAAAATCCCCTTACCGATTAATAATTCTAAAAAATGTCAAGCCTGTAGCTTAATCGGAATTTGTCTACCTTTTGAAGTAAAAGAACTAATTCGTCAAGGAGTTTAACTTAAAATGTCTATTCTTTATATCACCCAACCTCAAGCGATTTTAGGTAAAAAGTATGAAGCCTTTACCGTCGCCACTCAAGAAGAAAGTGGCAAATGGAATAAACAATCGGTTCCCGCCCAAACCGTCGAACAAGTGGTATTAATGGGCAATCCTCAAGTCACCGGAGATGCCCTCACCTATGCTTTAGAATTGGGGATGCCTGTACACTATTTAACCAGTTTTGGTAAATATTTAGGCAGTGCTTTACCCGGATATTCTCGGAATGGAGCTTTACGATTAGCCCAGTTTGAATTATATCAGGATACAGAACGTCGATTAGAATTAGTAAAAACCATTGTATCGGCTAAAATTCAAAATCAAGCTACGGTTTTATATCGTCAGAAAATTGCCGATAGTCCTTTAAAAGATCATAAGAAATTAGTGTTTAAAAAAGCCACTTTAGATGAAGTCCGAGGAGTGGAAGGGATTGCCGCAAAAGATTATTTTCGGGAGTGGTCAGCGATCTTAAATGAACCTTGGTTTTTTCCGGGTCGAAATCGTCGTCCACCGACCGATCCGGTGAATGCGTTATTAAGTTTTGCCTACGGTTTATTGCGGGTACAGGTAACAGCAGCAGTGCATTTAGTCGGACTTGATCCTTATATTGGATATCTACATGAAGTCAGTCGGGGTCAACCATCGATGGTATTGGATTTAATGGAAGAATTTCGTCCTTTGGTAGCGGATAGTTTGGTATTTTCGGTATTGAATAAACGGGAAATTCAACCGGATGATTTTACCGAAAGTTTGGGAGCTTATCGATTGAAAGATGAGGGACGTAAGCGGTTTTTACAAGGATTTGAACGAAAAATGAATGATGAGTTTAAACATCCAGTTTTTGGGTATCGCTGCACCTATCGACGGGCAATTGAATTACAAGCTCGATTATTAGGACGCTATTTACAGGAAGACTTGGTTTATAAACCTTTGGTGTTACGATGAAAAATACGTTATTTTATTTGGTGATTTACGATTTACCCGATAGCAAAGCGGCTAATAAACGACGCACAAGGTTACATAAATTGTTATCGGGTTATGGCAAATGGTGTCAATATAGTGTGTTTGAATGCTTTTTAACCAGTATTCAGTTTGTGAACCTACAACACCAAATTGAAAAGTTAGTTAAACCGACGGAAGATTCGGTACGGATTTATGTTTTGGATGCGGGATCTTTGAAACGAACCATTACCTATGGGTCGGAACATCCCCGCCAAGATCAGGCTATTGTTATCTAGTTGAATTCAAGAGGATATTGTTAACCCTGTTTCCGTTGGAGGCAGGGTTTTTTATTGGGGGTGGCAAAATCGGTCTTTAGTTTTAATGGGCGATCGCAATATCATATAAGATTCCGCTTGACAAGAAAATTGTTTCGGTTTATGATGATTTTCGTGAACCTAAGCGGGGGCGAAAACCTGGGGGGGTTCACGAAAAACGCTAGAACCTTGACAAATCAATAGTTTATACTTTTGAGTCCGGTTAGTTATTGATAATCTGTTGCAATAACGAAGCCTGAAATGAGGCAATTTTTGAGGTTCACGAAAATGGGCTCCAGAATCACCGCCCCATCAGGGTTTCAAACGGCAGACTTTCAATAACAATAATCCCGCTTGCGGGACTGAAACGCCATTTTGTTTATTCTTGCTGTATAATATAGTCATAGTTCTTTCAATAACAATAATCCCGCTTGCGGGACTGAAACAAAAAACACCTGAATTACTAACCTATTACAGTCTAAAATCACTTTCAATAACAATAATCCCGCTTGCGGGACTGAAACGAGATACTTAACTTTGATTGTCTTGTTTTGTGACTCTCTTTCAATAACAATAATCCCGCTTGCGGGACT
>DATNRE010000492.1:0-8120 GCA_036703685.1 Candidatus Obscuribacterales bacterium | reverse complement strand
TCAAACAATGGTTGATGATTATTCGAGCCGATTTATTCAAATAATCTCGAATCGAGTCATTCCGCTTTTGATTAAGTCGTGCCTGTTTATTTGTGATCCCTTTTATTCCTTGCTTGTCTTTGGCAGATTGAAGTTTGGCGTTACGCTTGTTATACCAGTGATTAATGCTTTTAAGTCTTTTGCCATCAATCAAAAATTGATGCCCATCAGTGTCAAAACAAGCCGCCAGATTATTAACCCCCAAGTCAATAGCTATCGCTTTTTCGGAATCAACAGATGTTTCGATTTTTTCATCCTGATAAATATACTCAATCTCAAACCATCGAGCCGAGTATTTCGGATGTATTCGTACCTCCTTAATCTTCTTGTCTTTCAGTCTTTCTGGGAGTGGGATTTTAACTTCCCCATATTCCTGTTTAAATTGTTGAGACATGGGGATATTAAAGACCCCATTCTTAACTTTAATTCTCGGAATAATCAAAGGGAAATAACCATCTGTGGGCAAGTATTTAGGCAGTTGTGGTTTTTGTTCACAGCGTCCTATACTGATGGCTTTAAGAAGTCCCAAGAAAGACCGCATACTTCTATCTACCACCTTCATTGTCTGTTGAGCAATATCGGTATTAAGAAGCCGATAGTTCTCATTAGACTTGCAAATATGGTAGTTAGATTCATAGGTCAGTCGCTTTCTTTGAGCAAAGAAATACTGCCTAGATTCATACAAAGCCACATTAAAAAGATTCTTGCTCAAACGACACAAAACAGTCAGGGCTTTAAATTCCTGCTGGCTAAGTCGTCTAAGTTGGTTCTTTTGAGTGGCGTACATCTTCTCAGGTATTTCACTATTTCTCTAGTATATAGCGAAAACCTCTAAATGTAAAGCCGTCCTAAAAGGCTTGCCCTGAGCTTGTCGAATGGGACGGGGTTTCTACCCAAATTTCCGATGAGTGTACAGGTTGAAGTGAGTATACAGGACTGTTTTTGGAAACAGTTAGAACAGTTAGAAAATAATATCATTCCCAAGGATTCCATAGAGTCTTCTGGCCGGGAAATCGACTGTCCCTTAACTATCACAGAATGGGAATATTGGTTTCAAAGTTGGTTAAATTATTTAGAGTCCTATCTGCCATTGGCATCCGGTTATGAGTTAAGCTTACGTCTTACGGATAATACGGAGATAGAAATGTTAAATACTCAGTATCGTTCGCAAAACAAACCAACCGATGTGTTAGCCTTTGCTACATTAGAGGTCAATTGTCCCCAACCTCCAGAAGAATTTTCCTGTGAATCTGTGTATCTTGGTGATATTGTAATTTCGGTGGAAACTGCTTACCATCAAGCTCAACAACAAGGACACTCCCTAAAAATTGAGCTAGGATGGTTAGCGACTCACGGTTTACTACATCTGTTAGGTTGGGATCATCCCGATGATCAAAGTTTAACCGAAATGTTAGACCAACAACGGGTTCTCTTAGAAACAGTTGAGTTAGGGGTTTAACAGGTAGCCTAGATTTGGGTTAATTGAAAACGGCAATCAGACATCATAAATTCCAGAAATCATAGAAAATATAAGACAAAATAAAATCTATAATTCCTGAATTTATTGATAATTAAAACCGTAAATTCTAGTAACTCAATCAATAAATCATCAACAAAACTGTGATCAATTTCTCCCTATAGCAGACCTAAAATTGCTGGTCGTGAGAACGTATTCAGCGAAGGATTTAGAAATGAATGTAGAAAAACCCTCTCTTTCAACATTTCCTACACCGTCAATTCCCCTACCTCAAACAACAACCTTATCTAAGTCTAATCTGTCCGAGACTACGGGGAATAAATATGACCGAGAATTATCGTGGAAAATCGCTTCTAATTTATGGGTTAGCTTTAAATATGCTTGGACAGGAATTACTTATACCTTTAGAACTCAAAGAAACTTTCGGATTCATACTATCATAGGAACCCTAGCAATTGGCTTGGGTCTTTTTTTGCAGTTAACCCCGGTGGAAATTGCCATTATTGGCCTGACCATTGGTGCGGTTATTACCATGGAATTATTGAATACAGCCATAGAATCGGTGGTTGACTTAACCGTCGGTCAGTCTTATCATGATTTAGCCAAAATTTCTAAGGATTGTGCGGCGGCGGGGGTTTTAATCTCCGCTTTAGTGGCATTATTTGTAGCGGGAATCTTACTTTTTCCCCCGCTATTCATCTGGATTCAAGTTATATTTTCAGGAGTTTAACCCTTGATTATTGTTATTGATAATTACGATAGTTTTACATACAATATTGTTCAATATTTAGGCGAATTAGGGCAAGAATTACCCATTGCTGCTGAAGTTCAGGTATTTAGAAATGATCAGATTTCCCTAGAACAAATCCGTCAGATGAAACCCGATGCAGTGGTGATTTCTCCCGGGCCAGGTCGTCCCGAAGATGCCGGAATTTCCCTCGACTTAATTCGAGAATTAGGGCCGACTTTACCCATTTTGGGCGTATGTTTAGGTCATCAAAGTATTGGTCAAGTGTTTGGGGGAAATATTATTTCTGCCCCCGAACTCATGCACGGAAAAACATCTCCTATTCATCATACAGGCGTTGGTGTTTTTCAAAATTTAGAGAATCCCTTAACTGCCACTCGCTATCATAGCTTAGTAATTGAAAGAGAAACCTGTCCTGATATTTTAGAAATTACCGGATGGGTAGAAGATGGGACAATTATGGGAGTTCGTCATCGGGACTATCCCCACATTCAAGGAGTGCAATTTCACCCAGAAAGCGTTTTGACCCAGAATGGAAAACAACTTCTAAGAAACTTCCTAGAACGGATATAATTGTGACTTAATCCGTTGCCACGTTAACCTAAATACTTATGAAACGGCGAAAATTAATTCAATTAACAACCACAACCCTATTAACCACATTAGCAACGGGGTTAACGTCTCAATGGCAAAATTCTTGGGCACAATCTACTTCTGAAAATACCTTAACTTTAAAATTCTTAGGACATACTTCTTTTTTATTTACCGGAGGAGGATTAAGAATTTTAGTTAATCCTTTTCGCCCCATTGGATGTACCGCAGGTTATCGCAGTCCCCAAGAAGTTCAAAGCGATTTAATCTTAATTAGTAGCCGTCTTTTAGATGAGGGCGTGACCGAAGGATTTACAGGAAATCCGGCTTTATTATATGAACCTGGAGTTTATCAATTTAATGGGAATCAAATTCAAGGAATTCGCACAATTAAAGATAGATTTAATGGCCGACAATTTGGGGTCAATGTCGCTTGGTTGTGGAAACAAGCCGGAATTAAAATTTTACATTTAGGTGGATTAGCTGGGCCATTAGGAATGGAAGAACGCATTTTAATCGGTCGTCCTGATTTAATGTTAATTCCAGTGGGAGGCGGCACAAAATCCTATACTCCAGAAGAAGCTAGAAAAACGATTGAATTTCTCAATCCTAGAATAGTTATCCCCACCCATTATCGCACCTTGGCGGCGGATGTAACGGCCTGTGATCTTGAATCAGTGGATAATTTTTTATCCGTAATGGCCGGAACATCAATACAAAGGAAGGAAACCGATACGCTGACATTGACAGCAGATAATTTACCGAAACAAGGGCCGATAATTAACGTCTTAAGTTATAACTTTGATGTTACTTCTAAAAGTTAACTCAAGGTTTCCTGAATGATTTTGACGGTCTATCCCCTTTTAAAAAGGAGAAAAATAGACAGTTAAGGTTATTATCCCTATTAATGTTTTATAACTATTATGACCATGAAAAATTACTCACAAAAATCAATCGCTGGGTTTGTAGGTGTTCTTGGGGTGACGCTATTCGGGATTTTACCCGTTCAAGCTCAACTGCATAATTACACCTTAACAAACTCAAGCCAAATTACTCAAATTCCGACTACAACTTCCCTAGATATTGTTGATACGATGGTTAGCGCGGGTGAATTTACGATTTTAACCCAAGCATTACAAGCGGCGGACTTAGTAGATACGATTAAAGGGGACGGGCCGTTTACCCTATTTGCACCAACGGATAAAGCATTTTCCGAACTTCCCCCAGGAGTTTTAGAAAACTTACTGAAACCGGAAAATAAAGAACAATTAGTTAAAATTTTGACCTATCATGTTGTCGCCGGAAAAGTATTATCAACTGACCTAAAATCTGGAGAAGTTAAAACCGTAGAAGGAGATACGGTTGAAATTCAAGTGGGTTCATCGGTAAAAGTTGATAACGCAACGGTAATTAAAGCTGATGTTACGGCTAGAAATGGTGTGATTCATGTGATTGATGCGGTGATTTTACCTGAATAATTTTAATCATTAAGAGAGCATAAAACCATGAAAACTTTAATAGCAAATCAAACCCAAGGCAAAAGTTTAGGAATAGTCAGTATTTTAGGTTTATTAACATTAGGAACTATTTCCCCCGGAGTCGCAGCAGAAGTTCAAATGTCTGCTAATTCCGAACTAATTTGTCGCCAACCTAGCCAAGATTTGGCTCAAATTCCGATTTCTCCAAAAGTGATTCAAGGTGTGGTCGGAGATTTAGCCACGGTTATTTTATCCGATGAACGCTTTAAAATCCTAGGGATGATTTTAGAATCGATTGGATTATTAGATGCTTTAAAAAAAGGAGAATTTACCATTTTTGCGCCAACGGATGAAGCTCTTGCTAAGTTACCGCAACAAATTTTAGATGCGATTCTAAAATCGCAAAACCTCAACCGATTTACGGAATTATTAGAATATCATGTAATTCCGGGTAAAGTCACAACAACGGAGTTGAAATCAGGGAAAATTAAAACTTTAGAGGGAGATTCTGTTACGATTAAGACAAGAAAAAATCAAATTAAGGTCGGAAATGCCACGATAATTGATTCTGATATTTCCGCAAGTAATGGGGTCATTCATGTCATTGATCAAATATTAATTCTCCCTCAATAAGTTAAAATAGTGATCAGTCGTAGGGGCGGGTTCGCCTTAACCTTAGATATGTACAATAAATCTACCTAAACCCGCCCCGACTTAACCTTAGATATGTACAATAAATCTACCTAAACCCGCCCCTACAAATGATAAACTGATGACAGATTGAGGCGAAGTGGGGCGGGTTTTTCAAGATTATCTGTGGGAAACAGAAATCAATACAGAACCCGCCCCTACAAATCCTTCTATCTACTAAATAACCCAATTTATATTTATGAAATTAAGCCTTTGTATGATTGTTAAAAATGAACAAGAAACTTTAGCAAAATGTTTAAATAGTGTTAAAGGAATTGTTGATGAAATTATTATTGTTGATACAGGGTCAACGGATAAAACCCCAAAAATTGCTCAACAATTTGGGGCAAAAGTTCATTCTTTTAATTGGTGTGATGACTTTGCCAAAGCCAGAAATGCCGCCCTAAGTTATGCCACCGGACAGTGGATTTTAGTATTAGATGCCGATGAAGTTTTAGCTCCAGGAATTGGGGCGCAACTCCATCAAATGATGGAAAATCGTAATTTAATTGTAGTTAACCTAATTAGACAGGAAATCGGCGCCAGTCAGTCCCCTTATTCCTTAGTTTCTCGACTATTTAGAAATCATCCCCAAATCTGTTTTTCCCGTCCCTATCATGCCATGGTAGATGATAGCGTCACCGAATTAATCCACCAAAAACCGCAATGGCAAATCGGAACATTATCCCAAGTTGCTATTTTACATGATGGATACCAAGCCGAAGCGATTGCTAAACGGAATAAATGGCAACTGGCAAAAACAGCCATGGAGCACTACTTAGCAGAACATCCAAGGGATGCCTATGCTGCGAGTAAATTGGGGGCTTTATATGTTGAAATAGGCGACTTAGAGCGCGGAATTGAACTCTTAAAATTAGGATTATCTCAACCGAGTAATGGAGAAGATGGGGTTTTATATGAACTCCATTATCATTTGGGCATAGCCTATAGTAAACAAGGAGAATTTACCCAAGCCAAACAGCATTATCAAACCGCCGTTGATATTAATATTATACCCCAATTAAAGCTAGGAGCCTATAATAATTTAGGCAATATTTTCAAACAAGAAGGAGAACTAGAATCGGCTAAAATTGCCTATCAAACCGCCATAGAAATTGATCCGAGTTTGGCGATCGCCCATTATAATTTAGGCATGACCTTGAGGGCAATGGGAGCCTATCGAGAAGCGATCACCGCCTATCAAAAAGCCCTAGAATTCAATCCCAACTCAGCCGAAACCTTCCAAAATTTAGGAGTTCTATTACTACAAATTGGGCAACTCAGCGATAGTTCGACAATGTTTAAAGCCGCCATAGAATTACACGAGCAAAATAACTCCCCAGAAGCCCAACGTTTGCGTCAGGAACTCGGGGAAATGGGTTTTCGAGTTTGAGAGATCCTAGAGAAATTCCAAAACATTTTTCCAAACTTTTCCATAATCAGCTATCATGCAGCAAAAGTTAGGTCATTTTTCTAGGAGTTAGGTAATATGGGTAATGCAGAACGGATTCCCGTCGGTATTGTGGGGGCGTCGGGCTATGGTGGTGTGCAGTTGGTGCGTTTGTTGCAGGATCATCCCCTGGTCAGAATTGCCTATTTAGGCGGGGATAGTAGCGCCGGAAAACCGTTTTGTAGTCTCTATCCCCATTTGAATGAATGTGTGGATTTAGTGATCGAACCTATTGATATTGATAAAATTGCCTCTAAATGTCAAATTGTTTTTCTATCCTTACCTAATAATTTAGCCTATACCATGGCGCCCCAATTAATAGAAAAAGGATGTAAAGTATTAGATTTATCGGCGGATTATCGATTTTCTAATTTAGACATTTATAAAAAATGGTATGGGGGAGAACGCACGGATCAAGCAATTGCCGCCACGGCCGTTTATGGCTTACCAGAATTATATCGCGATCGCCTAGCTACGGCTCAATTAGTCGGTTGTGCGGGGTGTTATGTAACAGCCAGTTTATTGGCGATTTCTCCTCTATTAAAACAGGGATTAGTTGATCCCCATACCACAATTATTGATGCCAAATCAGGCACTTCTGGCGGGGGAAGACAGGCTAAAGTTAATATGTTATTAGCCGAAGCTGATAGTTCAATTGGGGCCTATAGCGTGGGGGGTCATCATCGTCATACCCCAGAAATTGAACAGGTTTGTAGTGACTTAGCCGGACATGATATTTTAGTCCAATTCACTCCCCATTTAATGCCTATGGTCAGGGGAATTTTAGCCACGGTTTATGCAACTTTACGAGATCCAGGGTTAGTTAGAGAAGATTTAATTACCATTTATAAAGCGTTTTATCGCAATTCTCCCCTGGTGAAAATTCTGCCCGGTGGTACCTATCCTCAAACAAAATGGGCCTGTGGAACTAACCTTTGTTATTTAGGTGTTGAAGTGGATCAACGCACCGGACGGGTGATTGTGATGTCTGCTATTGATAACTTAATTAAAGGTCAAGCAGGTCAAGGAGTGCAGTGTATGAATATTATGATGGGTTGGGAAGAAACCTTGGGTTTACCGCAATTGTGTTTCTATCCGTAACTCATAATAAATCGTTGTTGGGCTTTAGCCCTCCAATCTTTTAACTAAAGCCCAACAATAATTTATTTCTTAGGTTTAAACTGTTTTTCCACTAAACTAACAATAGTATCTCTAGGGAAAAATCGAGGTAGATTCACAATAAATTGATTACTGAATCCTCCAGTTACTAAGGTTGAAAAGTCTTTTTCTAAAGCGTTCAATGTGTCCAGAACAACTTCCTCCGCCGTCGTATAATTCTGTCCGCCGCTGGAAAAAGTTTGAGGAAATTCTGCCGCAACAAAAAAGTTAGATTCCGTAGGGCCAGGACAGACCACTAAAAATCTCACCCCGGAGTCTTTATTTTCCGCCCATAATGCCTCGGTGAAATTCAAAACAAAGGCTTTTGTTCCCGCATAAACCGAACAATAGGGTAAGGGTTGATAACCCGCAATTGAAGCAATATTAACGATCGCACCCGAACCCCGTTTTTTCATATCAGTTAAGAATAAATGAGTCAGTTCAACTAATGCTGTAATATTTAACTGAATCATTTGCACCTGTTTAGTT
>DATNRE010000491.1:0-5635 GCA_036703685.1 Candidatus Obscuribacterales bacterium | reverse complement strand
AACGCATACTAGGTCGAAAGTCATTAAGATTCAAACAGAATCTATTGTTACATTCTTGGGTCTATTTCAACCAAGCGATCGCATATTCTAAGTAAATTGAATTCTACAGATCAAGAAAAACTATATTTTTTTAGAGTTATTTTAATTGATATAAAATTAAAATAATATTTTGATTTTTGTGACTTTTTTATTGATCAAATAATAATTAATTTGTTGATCAACTCCCATCAAAGAAAGATTTACAACCCCAGAAAAAATATCAACCCCGCCCAGAGTCAAGCCTGGCAACCGTCAACCCGCGATTTCGGTGGGAATGTTAAAAACTATTACAACCTGGTTCAGAATGTGTACTCCATGCCTGAAAATACAAGCGATAGGTAGTGACGGTAATGGGCAGATTGATGTCCAAAGCTGGTCGCCCCATAACTGTAGCCCGAAAGGGAGCAGCCTGGGAATCCACAGCCCAAAAGCCCGTGGAGAATATCAGACCTGTGGACTGTACCTAAAAAAGCTGAAATAATCTTTGAGGGTACAAACTTGCAGGAAGTGAAGCAATGAAAATCTTAAACCCATGGATTTGATTGCGGATCAAAAAGCAGATACACTCTATGTCATCACCTGATCCAGAATGTGTCTGAACCAGCACTGAACGCTCATCGGTAACGATGAGGCTCTCCAACTCAGTTAATGGGTTTTCGGGAGAGCGTCAATCAGGAAAACGTTAGCTAAACGCTTTTGTAGAAAATGAGTATCGTCACAAAATCCATTGTTAATGCCGACGCCGAAGCGCGTTACCTCAGCCCTGGTGAGTTAGACCGGATCAAAGCCTTTGTTACTTCTGGTGAGCGTCGTCTTCGCATCGCCGAAACAATCAGTGGCGCCCGCGAGCGGATCATCAAAGAAGCTGGAAACCAACTGTTCCAGAAACGTCCTGATGTGGTCTCCCCTGCTGGTAACGCCTACGGCCCGGAAATGACCGCTACCTGCTTACGCGACCTTGACTACTACCTGCGTCTGGTCACCTATGGAGTCGTTGCGGGCGATATTACCCCCATCGAGGAAATTGGGATTGTTGGCGCTCGGGAAATGTACAAATCTCTGGGTACTCCCGTTGAAGCCGTTGCCGAAGGAATTCGTGCGCTGAAGAGTGTTGCCACAGGTCTGTTATCTGGTGAAGATGCAGGCGAAGCCGCAGCCTACTTCGACTATGTGATCGGTGCGCTCTCATAAGTCCGATCGCTTTATCACATTTTTTAAACGATTCCTAGATTCAGCGACTACAAGGAAATAGAACAATCATGCAAGACGCCATTACTTCCGTAATTAATTCTGCTGACGTTCAGGGTAAGTACCTGGATGCCAACTCCCTGCAAAAGTTAAAAGCCTACTTCGCCACTGGCGAACTGCGGGTTCGTGCTGCTTCCACCATTAGTGCTAACGCAGCCAGCATCGTCAAAGAAGCAGTAGCTAAATCCCTGCTGTACTCTGACGTCACTCGTCCCGGTGGAAATATGTACACCACCCGTCGCTATGCTGCTTGCATCCGCGACTTAGACTACTACCTGCGTTATGCTACCTATGCCATGTTGGCTGGCGATCCTTCCATTCTCGATGAGCGCGTTCTCAACGGTTTGAAAGAAACCTATAACTCCCTGGGTGTACCCATCGGTTCTACCGTGCAAGCCATCCAAGCCATCAAAGAAGTTACCGCTAGTTTAGTCGGTGCTGATGCTGGCAAAGAAATGGGTATTTACTTTGACTATATCTCCTCTGGCTTAAGCTAAAACCGAGGTTAGATTTTTGAGGGTGATCACTGCGTTTGATTCCCCATCCAAAATCTCAACGATCTTCAAGGCCAGGGAAGTCGGGAGTGAATGCTAGACCGCCAAAGGCTTGTCTGTTTTCGGTGATAAGTTTTAGCGAGCTAGGATTGACTCCCGACTCCCGGCCTTTGAGCATTTTAAAATTGATGTAAAACTTGTTAAATTTGCCTAGGAGAGACGAACCTCATGCGGATGTTTAAAGTCACAGCTTGTGTTCCAAGTCAAAGCCGGATTCGTACCCAACGGGAATTACAAAATACCTACTTTACTAAGTTAGTTCCCTATGACAGTTGGTTTAAAGAACAACAACGGATCATGAAAATGGGCGGTAAAATTGTTAAAGTGGAACTGGCAACGGGCAAGCCCGGAACTAACGCCGGATTGCTGTAGAAGACAGGAGGCTGGGGACAGAAGGTAGAAAGAACACCGGAAAAAAGAAAAAAGATTGATTCTTGATTCTTAATTCTTGATTCTTAATTCTTCCTGCCTCCTGCCTCCTGCCTCCTTCGTTTTGCTGCCATCCAATTCCGCTATCATATTGCACAGACGAAAAACCACCTAATATAGAGGCGGGAAATGGCAAGTTGGGAGTTTCTACTACAAAAAGAAGGGGATAACAGTTGGCTAACCTTAGAATCCCCCGATGTTGAGATTTTAGAAGGGCGCTACCGGATGGTAGCCCGGTCTGGATATACAAACACTTCAATCGATATTCAGATTGTCTATCGGGATTTTGATGCGGTTCCCCCCGTCCAACAGGTTCAAAATCGCACACTAACCACCAATGCTGAAGGTTTGATGGTGGTCATGCCTTATACGTCCCTCAAACCCGGGAATTGGCAGTTTTCCTGCGCTCCGCAACTGACATCTGGGTTATTAGCAACCGTGGGCAAAAAAACTATACAATTGCGGGTTCTTCCCTCGGAAGCAGAAGAATTTGATCAATTTTTTGAGGATACCGAATCACCGAAGGTTAATATTAACTCCACCGTATCCCCAGTCTTTGAACCCCCAACGCAACAGTTTTCTAACGTTGTAGCGTTCCCGACCTCTGGCCGACCTATCGTTCCTGAACCAACCCCGCCACCGCTTTCGGTTGTGGAGACTCCCGAAGCATCTCCCCAAACCCTGGATGCGGTAGAAACTTTACTGAATGCTCTGCACATCGTCCTAGAACAAGATTCCTTTGTCGGCCGTTTGGGAGAAGCCTTAATCCTGTCTGGACAGGTGGAACTGCCGACGGCTACCCTGTCTTCTACTGCCCCCGTTCTGACAGAGGGACAATTGCAATTTCGCCTACGCGACCCCCAAACCGCAGAACCCTTATTTGATGTCACTCAAACCCTGGCCTTCTGTGACTTCCCCCTATTTTTTTCCGGTGTGGTTTATATTCCCTTTGAATGTAAAACCCGCTTAATTTTAGGGGAAGTAATTTTTTCCCATCAGGGGGTTGGGGTGACGACCCAATCTTTTAACGTTGTTACCCAAGTGGAACATCTTTTAGAAGCGATCGATCAAGGTTTTAGTCCCGAATTGGATCAAGAAGACTTCCCCGACCTTTCGGCTTTAGATCTAGGAGTTCTGGAATTGCCCGACTTGACTGATAACAATAATAGGGCTGAAGTGTTCACCCCGGAAACCCCTACAGTGCTTCCGCCCAAACTTAATCCTTTAACCGCCGAATCCCGACCTGCTGCTTCCCTGGATTTGCCAATATTTGGCCAAAGCTCCCCAGATCAAGAGGTTAAGCTACCCCCAAAACCTACTCCTGGGATTGTGTCCTCCCAGGGGGAATCAACATCTAAGGATCTATCAACTGCTGTTTCACCGTTATTAATCGGGGATTCGTTGGAATCTATCTCGGGGACAGATGGGATTGAGCCACTTGACCCCATAGCTAAACCAAAACCCGATCCAGAGGTTCAAGAAGCCTTTCAAGCCTTAGACTTGAATAATCGGTTTTGGTCACGGTTGAATGCTTTAGCGGGTGATCGGTCGTGGTCAGAGTGGGTAAAACGGTCGAATGTTAATCCCCTACCGGAAATTCCATTGAATGTTGCCAGTAATATTGTTAAACGTTCTGAACCCAATTCGTCGGATACAGCACCTTTGCCATACCCAGAAGTGATCAATGCCCAGGAAGAATTAGAAGAAATTGTAGTTGATGATGAACCTTTAGAATCCCCTGGGGCATTTTTTCCCCGACGTAAAAATAGTAAGGGAATTAAACCGGAAACCCCGCCGACAAATCAACCGATTTCCTATGTTTTACCTGAAGATCAAACGGTTCCAGACCCTCAACTTGAGGTATTATCAACAGAAATTATTGCTGGACGTTTAGTTAAACTCAGGGTAAGACTTCCCGATGGTTTACCCCGAATTTATGTCAAGGTTTGGCTGTTTGATCGGCAAACCCGTACCGTGGTTGATGGCCCCCGTTGGTTAACGGAATTTTCACCGAATGGGTTTGATCAAATTGAAACTACCCTTGATTTAGAGATTCCTTACAGTAGTTTGGAAGTGCTATTTGAAGCGATCGCGGTGGAAATGCAAACCCAACGAGAAAGCAACAAAATCACGATTGCTGGTTCGGTTAATCCCCCTCCAGGGCCTTCTTTACCTATTCATTAATCAGGATAGAGACGGGCACCAGTGTAGAGACGCGCCATGGCACGTCTCTACGGAGGGTATTTAAAGAACGCCAGCGTTACCTAATGCTAAAATTACCCCGGCTCCTAAAATATGTCCAAAACTAGCTGTCGCTAATAATTCAGGAATTCCAAACCCGGTAAACATCCGGGGTAAACCGGGTAAACTCGGCCCTTTGCCGCGATTTTCTTTGGAAATGGCATAGAAACCGATGAAAATTGCCAATAGGTTAGAGACAATCATCACAATGGCTACACTCGGAGACCAAGTAACGGTGGCCGGAACATTATTTTGTATTGACATCAGTAAGGAAGTGTAAATCAAGTTTTTATTCTCCTGAACAATTGACGATTTTCTTAATTTCAATCATTGATTATAAAAATCTGATGTTAAAAACTCCTAATTTGTTGAAAAAGTTAATATAGGAGGGAACAGGGAATAGGGAATAGGGAATAGGGAATAGGGAATAGACAGAATGCACCCGATTGATTTGATCATAAGTTGATGGCCTAATTCTTAGGGGCGGTTGCTATAATTATTGTAAAATCTTGATCAGAATTGTCTAGTTAGATCAGACCGTCAACTCAACTTCAAAAGCATCAATGCGAATAAAAATTTGTGGTATTACTCGACCGGATCAAGGTTATGCGATCGCCCAACTGGGAGCGACAATGTTGGGATTTATTTGTGTTCGAGCTTCCCCGCGTTACGTTACACCGGAGCAAATTTCTAGGATTTTAGAGACTTTACCGAATTCGATTCAAACCATTGGTGTATTTGCAAATGTGAGTGTGGAGGAAATTTATCAAACGGTCAAGGAAACCGGATTAGGGGGTGTACAACTTCATGGGGACGAATCTCCTGATTTTTGCGATCGCCTGCGTCAAATTCTTCCTAATATAGAACTTATAAAAGCCGTACGGATTAAATCTCCAGCCACCTTAATCCAAGCCCAAAACTATTTTAATCATATTGATAGCCTATTATTAGATGCTTATCATCCGCAACAGTTGGGAGGGACTGGTCAAAGGTTAGACTGGCAAATTTTGAAACCGTTTTCTCCCCCCTGCTCCTGGTTTTTGGCCGGAGGATTAACCCCGGATAATATTAGGGAAGCATTGCAACAGTTAAAACCCGATGGTATTGATCTTTCTAGTAGCGTT
>DATNRE010000490.1:0-20296 GCA_036703685.1 Candidatus Obscuribacterales bacterium | reverse complement strand
ATTGTGAAATGGGCGGCGGAATTGTTTGGGGATGGTTTAGTTATGAGTACCAGTTTTGGTATTCAAGCCGCGGTGATGTTACATTTAGTAACTAGCGTTGTGCCGAATATTCCGATTATTTGGGTCGATACGGGTTATTTACCCCCAGAAACCTATATTTTTGCCGAACAGTTAACCGAACGCCTCAACCTAAATTTAAAAGTCTATCAATCTCCTATTAGTCCGGCGCGCATGGAAGCTTTAGAGGGACGATTATGGGAAAAAGATGATATTGAATCCTTAAACTATTACGACAAAATTCGGAAAGTTGAACCCATGCAACGGGCTTTAAAAGAATTAAAGGCGACCGCTTGGTTAGCAGGATTACGCGCCGATCAAACCCACCATCGTAAAACCTTAAATCCCGTTGCTCAACAGTCGGGAAGATACAAAGTTCATCCGATTTTGTCTTGGAATTCTAGGGATATTTACCAATACTTAACGGCCCATGATTTACCCTACCATCCCTATTTTGATCTGGGTTATACCACCGTAGGAGATTGGCATTCTAGCCGTCCTTTAATGGCAACGGATGAAAATGAACGGGATACTCGTTTCCGGGGCTTAAAACAAGAATGTGGTTTGCATTTACCCCAAACCGAAGAAGAAGCAAAAAGTTTGGATTCGAGTGCCCTATAACTCTAATTTTTTTTTCCCCCGTCACCGGGGGATTTTTTAGGCTTAAAAAGGTGGGCTATGCCCACCCAAAAATTAAGCTCCTACGGATTCTTTAGCCGCATACATCACTTCTAAGGAAATTTCGTTGAAACCTCTTTCACGGGCAAATTTTTCGGTATTGCGTTTAACTTTACTGCGCACAAAACCAGGAATTTTATTCAGTTCGGTTTGAGCTTCTCGCGTCCAATTTAAATCGGAACCCGCCGAAATTCCTTTGGTAATCACTTCTTTAGTATCGTGTCCGCCGAAGATTTCTAAGAGGTGATCTTCCATTCCTAAAGTAAAGGAATTATAGATTAAATCGGTAATTTGATTGGTTCCTTCATAGCCTAAAAAGGGTTTATAACCGATGGGGAAATTTTGAATATGAATCGGGGACGCAATCACACCGCAGGGAATATCTAAACGTTTCCCGACATGGCGTTCCATTTGGGTTCCAAAAATAGCAGAAGGTTCAATTCTGGCAATCATATCGGCGATTTGACCGTTATCTTCACTAATCAGAACTTCATCACAATATTCACTTACTTGTTCTTTAAACCAATCCGCATCATATTTACAATAGGTTCCGGCACAAACAACATGAATTCCCATTTCCCGTGCCAGAATTTTGGTCATGGCGGCGGCGTGGGTATTATCCCCAAAGACAACGGCTTTTTTTCCGGTTAAATTCTGACAGTCAATGGAACGGGAAAACCAAGCAGCTTGGGACACATACAGGGTTTGATTATCAATATATTCGCTATAATCAACATTAGCTCCTTGAGCATTAATGACTTGTTGAATTTTGCGAATACAACGGGCAGTTTCAACTACTCCCATCGGCGTAATATCGACACAGGGAGTACCAAATTCTGCTTCTAAATATTTCGCCGTCATTAACCCTAATTCTCGATAGGGAACTAAGTTAAACCAAGCGCGAGGCAGGTTTTTTAAGTTATTAACTGAAGCTCCTTCGGGAATCACTTCATTGATTTCAATTCCTAAATCTACCATTAACCGTTTTAACTCGGTACAGTCATGATGGTGATGGAAACCCAGGGTTGAGATTCCAATAATATTAACCGAGGGTTTTTCGGTTTTTCCTTGAGGGATATCGCCTTTTTTCTTGGCTTTTTCAATATAAAACTGAACGACCTGTTGTAAGGTTCGGTCAGCGGCTTGCAGTTCATTAAAACGATAATGATTGACGTCTGCTAACATGACATCGCCTTTGGAATCGAGTTGGGCGCGTTCAACAAAATTGTGTAAGTCTTCTTGTAAAATACTAGAGGTACAGGTAGGAGTTAATAGAATTAAATCCGGGTGTTCTTCTTTATCTTTTCTAACAATATTATCAACTACTTTTTCTTGGGAACCCCGGGCTAAAACGTTCCGGTCTACGACACTGGCGGTGACGGGGGTGTAGTCCCGTTCCCGTTCTAACATAGAGCGCATGACGTTGAAGTAGTCATCCCCTAAAGGGGCGTGCATGATGGCGTGAACGTTTTTGAAGGAACTGGCAATTCTCAGGGTTCCAATATGGGCAGGGCCAGCATACATCCAGTAAGCTAATTTCATAGCGCATTTCTCCGTTGACAGGTGATCACCGACAGCTTGTTTTATGTTCTCAGAAATTGTGCCAATCGCTAGGAGTATTTATACATAGCGATCGCAATTTAATCTCTATTTTAGAATTCATTTTGACACTAAAACAATAATAACATTGTTTAACTGCAATGATTCTTAAATTTTGAGCAATATTTTGTTAAATTAAATAGAAATGTTAAGTTCAATCCCAAAAACTTGACATAAAATTAAAAGTATGATTTGAGTTATTTTCTGTTGAGGTAAAAATGCAAACATTAGAAGATTGGGAATGGTTAGCGGCGAGTTCTGAATATTTGGCTGCGATCGCAGTTCAAGAGTTATTAGATGGGCAAAAATTTATGGAAGCGGAAACAGGGTTAGCGGTTTTAATTGAATCCATGGGAAAATCCAAGAAATTAGCTTTAAAAAGTCAATTAACTCGGTTAATAATGTACATTATTAAATGGAAATATCAACCGGAAAAACGGACTTCCAGTTGGGAAACTACAATTATTTCCGCCAGAGATGAAATTGCTGATATTCAAGAAGAAGTTCCCAGTTTAAATCGAAATTACCTCGAATCAATTTGGGAAACTTCTTTTAAAAAAGCCCTCAGACAAGCGGAAAGTGAAATGAGCAAAAGATGTCAATTAACTGCCTTATCTTGGCAAGAAGTATTTGAAGACGAATATAGTTTATTTGATTATAATTAAGGAGAAGGGGTTTATGTCAACTCAAATGGATTGGCTAGATCTAGCCATGAGTTCTCATTATCTGACGGCATTAGAAGTTAAGAACTGTTTAAAACAGGGCAATATTATGGAAGCTACGATAGGTTTAGAGGCATTAATTGAAGCAATGGGACGATCTGATAAACGAGCGTTAAGAAGTCAGTTAATTCGGTTAATGGCTCATGTTATTAAGTGGAAATGTCAACCCCAAAAACGGACTTCTAGTTGGTCAATTACAATTTTATCAGCGCGAACTGAAATTGAAGCAATTCAGGAAGATACACCCAGTTTGAACCGAAATACTATTGATTCAATTTGGGATAAATGTTTTGAAAAAGCGGTTAAAGAAGCGGAAACAGAAATGAATCAAAAATGCTCATTAATCTGTTTATCTTGGCAAGAGGTATTTGAAGAAGAATATACTTTATTTGATTAAAATTAAACTATTAAACTTAGGAGTTATTATGAAAACATCAGAAGATTGGGAATGGTTGGCGGCGAGTTCTGAATATTTGGCTGCGATCGCAGTTCAAGAGTTATTAGAGGAGCAAAAATTTATGGAAGCGGAAACCGGGTTAGCGGTTTTAATTGAATCTATGGGAAAATCCAAGAAATTAGCTTTAAAAAGTCAGTTAACTCGGTTAATGATGCACATTATTAAATGGAAATGTCAATCGGAAAAACGGAGTGGCAGTTGGTCTATTAGTATTCGTTCATCGCGTCAAGAAATTGCTGATATTCAAGAAGAAGTTCCCAGTTTAAACCAAAATTTTATTGATTCAATTTGGGAACAATGTTTTCAACGGGCGATCAAGGATGCGGAGGATGAAATGGGGAAAAAATGCTCATTAATATCCTTATCTTGGCAAGAGGTATTTGAAGAAGAATACACTTTATTTGATGATAATTAAATAAAGTATAAACGTCCTGGCTCACTGACTTTACCACCCTACTCTGAATATCCCCTTGTCTACAATTAAAAATAGTTGTATAATTAGGTTGTCTCTTGAGTAAATAACAACTCACTATTTTTATATCATTTTTAATACCATGATTAAAAGAAAACCATTTATCCCCCTATTGTTATCAGGAATAACCTGTACTTTAATATTAGCCTGTAGTTCCTCTGAACCCTCTGGAAATAACACCGCTTCTAATCCCAACTCAACCCAAAATACCGTTGAAAATTCTCAAGGAATTCCGATTGGAGTCGTTCTCGCCCAAACCAGTAACGCCGCCTTATTAGGACAAGAACAGGTGATTGGGGCGAAAATAGCTGAACAATATTTTAACCAACAAGGAGGTATCAATGGAACCCCAATTAAATTAGCGATTCAAGATGGGGGAGGCGATGAACAAAGCGCGATTAATGCCTTTAATACCTTAATTAATCAACAGAAAGTTGTCGGAATTTTAGGCCCGACTTTATCCCAACAAGCCTTTGCCGCTAACCCCATTGCAGAGCGAGCAAAAGTCCCGGTTTTAGGCCCCTCTAATACGGCTAAAGGGATTCCTCAAATTGGGGATTATATTGCCCGGGTTTCTGCTCCCGTTGCAGTTGTCGCCCCGAATGCTGTCCAAGCGGCATTAAAAATCAATCCTAATCTTAAAAGAGTAGCGGTTTTCTACGCTCAAAATGACGCTTTTAGTAAATCAGAAACGGAGATTTTTCAACAAACGGTTAAAGATTTAAACCTGGATTTAGTGACGGTTCAGAAATTCCAAACCACCGACACGGATTTTCAAAATCAGGCGACTGCTACCATTAATTTAAACCCGGATTTAATTATTATTTCTGGACTGGCGGCGGATGGAGGAAATTTAATCAAACAGTTACGACAATTGGGTTATCAAGGATTAATTATTGGCGGAAATGGTTTAAATACTTCTAATATTTTTTCCGTCTGTCAAAAAGAGTGTGATGGGGTAATTATTGCCCAAGCCTATAGTCCTGAAATTGATAATCCAATTAATAAAACCTTTCGCGCAACCTATGAGGCTGAGAATAAAAAAGAGCCCCCGCAATTTACCGCCCAAACCTTCGCCGGAGTTCAAGTATTTGTTGATGCGTTAAAAGCCGTTGACCAGAAAAATAAACTCGAGGGTTTATCCTTAGAACAGGTTAGAGAACAATTAAATCAAGCAATTTTGTCGGGAAAATATGAGACAGTTTTAGGTAATATTTCTTTTACCCCCGAAGGTGAAGTAGTACAGGAAAAGTTTTATGTTGCGCAAATCAAAATGGATGAAACGGGAAAAAATGGTAAATTTAGTTATTTAAAATAGTGGGGTGCAATTAACTTTTTTTCAGCTAAAGTATCTTTATTTTCGAGTTTATGACCTCACGCTATCTGTTATATAAAGATTATGAATCAGGATTAAACAATAACTTAATGGGGCTAGAAATAGCCGTTGGTTTAGCGTTTTTGACCCAACGAAAGTTGGTTTTTTATGGTTCCGTGGGAGAGGATAAAAATATCTTACCTGTGCGGGGAGGCTATTTTTTATCCGTGCCTGAAAGCCGCAAACATATTATTAATATTGATAAACTTCCAACGATTTTAGATTTAGTGGATAAATTGCCTATTCCGATTTTAAATTATTCGGAATTTTTGGCAGAAACCCAAGGTAAAAATCTCAGTCATTATCGGAGTCAGGTTAGATTAGTTAATGGGTTTTTTGTTCCGAATAATATTATAATTAATTCCCAGGTTTTATCGGATTTTGCCGAGAATAGAATTATTGTACAGGATGTTGAACAGGATATTTTACAATTCGATGCCTGTAATTTAGCCTATTATTCCCGTTTTTTTTATCCTCCTTCCCTGTCAATATATGCTCTAATGGAAGCGATTCAATTTAAACCAATTTATCGGAATTTAGCGGATAAAATTTCTCAAACCCTGGGACAATATAATGGGATTCATATTCGTCTCACCGACTATCGAAACTGGATTCCCCATCGAGAAGCCGACCATCCCTATTTAATCTTAAAAACCCTAAAAGAAATCTTCCCCCCGGAAGAACTTTTATTAATTTGTACGGATGAATCGGAAAATATGGATTTTTTTAATCCCATTTTAAACTATTATAAAAATGCTATTTTTATTGATCACTTTATTATCTCAAATTTTCAAACAGAATTTAAAAATCTACCTTTTACCGATGAACAAACCCTAGGATTAATTTGTAATTTAGTTATGTGGAATTGTCAACAATTTGCGGGAAGTTTTCGCAGTACCTATACCGGAATTATCCATAGAAATTGGTTGAGAAATCAGATCCAAAAGCAACTTAACCCCTCTCAATTAAGCTTTAAATTTGTAGAAAGTGGTTTATCCCCGGGAGAAGTCCAGTTTCATCAAGGCTCCTATGCAGAAATTAACCGGGGTCTGTTTAGTTGGAATCGAATTCACCTTCCCGTCGCCATAGAAATGAAATCTTGGTGCCGAGAATGGCCAGAATCCGTGTGCTTAACCCTCTAGGATAACCACTAATCAACCATTTTGATTTGCCCGTTACTCAATGCTCTTTGGAGAGTAAAAACTAAGTGTTTTTCCTGTTCATCAAGTTGCCGCAATAACCAATATCTCATGGCATATCGCTCTTGACGACTAATGGATTTAGTCTTGAGAATTTTCTCAATGATTTGCTTGAAACTCAAGCTAGAAAATGATGGGGGATCAGATACAAACATATTAAAAGTCAACTGATTACGAGGTCTAAACATTAAGCACTAATTAACTCTATTTAATGATTAATGTGTTCCTCTGGATGTGATTGATGTCATTAATAATAAGTGAGATAGATCACAAGGGAGAATGGGCAATGGGGATTTTTGATGGCAAGTTTAAATCTCAGGGGATTCTTGTTGATTTGGACAAATTAAAGAGTAAAATCTTCTTGTGCGCTATTTTTGATTCAAGGAGACTCCATTGAAAAAGCTATTATCAGTCCTTATTTTAAACTTTCTATTATTAACAGTCCTTTTGTCTAAACCCGCATTAGCAGAAGGGGTTTTAAGTGGGTCTACCATCTTTTCTAACTCCTGTGCAGCCTGCCATATTAACGGGAATAACGTAATTGTTGCTAATAAAACCTTAAAAAAAGAAGCCTTGACTAAATACTTAAAAGGATATGAAGATAATCCTCTGGCTACAATTATTAATCAGGTTACTAATGGTAAAAATGCCATGCCTGCGTTTAAAAGTAGGTTAACAGCTAGGGAAATTACCACCGTTGCCGCCTATGTTGTTGAACAAGCGGAAAAGGCATGGTCGCCATTAGAATAAATTTCCTTAATCATAATATTATGGGATTAAATTTACCAGTTTAACTCAAATATCTGTTATCTTAGATATCAAAACTCTGTAAAAATTTTGTGAGTCATCAACCTCTGTAAATTTCAGAGTTGCCGGATTCCATAGCGCACTTTCGTCAGTCAAATCTGTATCAAAAATCAATGTTTACACAATTGCATTTGACAGAGCGACATCATCATATTCTGTGGGCAACCATTCGTCACTATATTGCGACGGCTGAACCCGTGGGTTCTAAGGCTTTGGTGGAAGAATACAACCTCAAAGTCAGTCCGGCCACCATCCGTAATGGCATGGGGGTCTTGGAACGGGCTGGACTCCTGTATCAGCCCCATACCTCCGCCGGGCGCGTCCCCTCGGACTCGGGGTATCGGATTTATGTGGATAAACTGATTACCCCCTCGGAAAGCGTTGCGGATGAGGCGCTGCACCTGTTACGGGAACAACTGAATTTAAAAAACTGTAGTTTGGAAGCGGTTTTGCGGGGGGCTTCGCAAATTTTATCAACTTTGAGTGGGTATATTACCTTAGTTACACTCCCGAAAACTGTGACTACCCGGTTACGACATTTGCATTTGGTTTCTATAGAACCGGGGAAAATCATGTTAGTAGTGGTGACAGACTCCTATCAAACTCAGTCCAGTTTAATTGATTTATCTCCGGCAAATTCTCCCTCGGATTCTGAGGCCATGGGAGTTAATCTTTTACCTGAAGATCAAGAGGTTTTAGAACAGGAATTACAACTGCTTTCTAATTTTTTAAATGCTCAACTCAGAGGCAAATCTATTTCTGAACTTTCGATTTTAGATTGGAGTGAATTAGATCGGGAATTTCAGTGCTATTCTGACTTTTTAAGAAAGTTATTAACGGATTTAAGTTTTCGCAGTCAAACCCCAGAATATACCCGAATTTTAATTAGTGGCATTGCCGAAGTTTTACATTTACCTGAATTTTCCCAATTGCAACAGGTGAAAACTTTGATGCACTTATTAGAAGAAGAACAGGAACAATTGTGGCCGTTAATTTTTCCTAATCCCAAACAAGAACAAGGGGTTACGGTTCGTATTGGGTCGGAAAATCCCCTAGAACCCATTCAAGGTTGTACCCTGGTTTCTGCCCCCTATCGACGGGATAATATTCCGGTTGGTAGTGTGGGAATTTTAGGCCCGACTCGGATGATGTATGAAAATGCGATCGCCGTAGTTGAAGCCGCCGCCGATTATTTATCTGAGGCACTAAGTTAATTCTTAATCCCTAAATTTATGGTGGGTTTAGAACCTTTAAAAAATAGTTTATCTTCCTTTGTTCATCTTCTGGGATTTTGTTTAGAAACCCTTTCCGCTTTTTGTGTTTTGTTGGGATTAATTAGTACCTTAAAAATAGCCCTAGCTAGTTTCCGCCGTCGGCAACCTTTTCCTTTTATCGAATTACGGATTAACTTTGGCAGTTGGTTAGCTTTAGCCCTGGAATTTCAGTTAGGTGCAGATATTCTGTTTACAACCGTTACACCCTCTTTTGTAGCTTTAGGTCAGTTAGCTGCTATTGCTATCATTCGGACATTTTTAAACTATTTCTTGAATAAAGAATTAGAAATGGAAATGAAATTTCAAAACCAATTACAGGATAAATCTGCTCTTGATCAGTTATAAAATATGACATCAAATTCTGATATTTTAAGACGAGCAGAACTAGCAATTACTGAGTTTGAAAATTCCAAAATATCGGGAGTTTGGACGGGATTAGATCAACAACAAATTATTGCGGAATTGCGATCGCGTCTGGTTAATCCTTTTAATATTAATCAAGGGACTCAACCCTTTTGTGGCCCAGCAGCAATTATTTTTGAACTAATTAGAAAAAATCCTCTAGCTTATATTCAACTCTGTCGAAATTTGTTTCAAATTGGGGGATTTCATACCCAAACAAATCGCTGGATTTCCCCTCCTCAATGGTTACAAGAAAGTCCCCTAAATTTCCAAATTCCTCAAGTAGATTGGATGGTTTTATCTACCCTGAGAGAGTCAGAAAATATAATTTTTTCTGTCGATCCGAATGCACCTCAACTATTAAGAAATTTAGCCGGAATTACCAAAACCTGGGAAATGGCAGGATGGATTCAAGAAATTTTAGGCTATCAAACCGTTAATTATAGAAATGCTTACTTATTTGGGGATTTAGAAGCTATTGAAACGGCAAATCAGATGATTCAATCCGGTGGTGTTGCCTTTGCCTTAATTAATGATTCCGGTTTACTCCTGAATCAACCGCCCGTTTTTCCCTATCCCAATCATTGGGTAGTATTATTAGATAAAATTCAAATTAATCTCAACAGTAATTTGATTCATTTTAAGGTCTATACTTGGGGAAAAGAAATGCAAATTACTGTTAATTTAAAGACTTTTAAAACCTATTTTTGGGAAGTCGTAATCGGAATTGAAAGTTAACTTTAATAGGACTTACGCAGAAACCGGGTTTCTGAACGAGTAATCTGGATTTCATCCGCAAAATCAGAGCCAGAAATCCGGTTTCTTTGGTCTTGTGCGTAAGTCCTGTTTAATTAACTTCAATCTCACCAATTAATGAATTGGTAATAATCCGTTTTACCCCCAGATCAACTAACTTTTGAAAATCCCCTAAATCATCCACCGTCCAAACTACAATATCTACCCCCTGATTTCGGCTTTTATCAATGATTTCGGGATGGGCTAAAACCACAGGATAATCCACGGTTAAAATAGCATTTCCTTGATTAATTGCTGTTTGTAATTGTTGTTCAAATTGCTGAAAATCAATTAAAAAATATCCCAAGGTGATTTCGGGACAATAACCCCGAATTTGATCTAAAAATTTCTGATTAAATGAAGTCATAATCGACTTATGGATCAGGTTATTATTAATTAATAAATCCCCTAACTGTTTAATTTCCACGTCTGACCATTGATGATCGGGTTTAACATCAAAATATAAAAAATCTTTAACTTCTTGAAAGGTAGCGATCGCATCTTCTAAGGTCGGAATACTTTCGCCTGCAAATCTTTCCGCAAACCACGATCCCGCATCTAATTCTTTTAATTGCGCAACCGTTTTTTCAGAAACTTTACCCGATACTCCCGTAATTCTATTTAACTCTTGATCATGAAAAATCACCGGAATTCCATCCGCAGAAATTTGTACATCAAATTCTAGGGAATTTGCCCCCTGTTGTAACGCAGCATTAAACCCAACTCGGGTATTTTCAGGTGCCATTGCCGAAAAACCTCGATGGGCAATAATTTCTAAATCCATAATTTTACCTGTCTTTTTATTATTATTATTTTACCACAACTTGAGTATTCAAAAACTTTTCAACTGTTTGATTAAAACTTTCAGCTTCGACTAGAAATGACCAATGATTTCCCGCCACCCGTTGAATTTCTAACTGGGTTAGATATTGTTTATAGGGTTTTAATTGCCATTCCATCCGATTTACACCTTTTTCCGGTTGAATTAATAACGTAGGAATATCAATATTTTCGGTTAACCCAGGAACTTCCATCACCTGTTCAAAAATTTGATTTCTGGCTGGAATTCCAAATTTACTTCCCCAATTTCTATCGGGTTTTTGTTCTATTGCGGCTTGAAATAATTCAGATTGTAAATCACTCCATCCTGAAAATTGAGCTAATTGTTTAGCTTGATCTTCTGCTTGTTCAAAACTAGCGAATGGCCCGATTAATTTTAAGCAATCTAACTGACGGTATAAAATCGGTAAAGTTAATTTAAATAAACCCGGAAGTTTCATAATGAAAATCGGATCAACTAGGATCAAACTATTAAACCGTTTAGGATTTTGTTTCGCCCAAATTGCGGCTAGTTTCCCCGTCCAAGAATGTCCTAAAATATGAGCTTTTGACCAATTGAGATGATCCATTAAACCTTCTAAATCTTCAATAACTTCGGTAAAAGTATAGCCATGGTCGGGTTTACTACTTTCTCCGTGTCCGCGCATATCCGGTGCTATAATATGATAGCGATCGCTTAATTTTTCTCCTAATTGTTTCCAGACTAAAGCCTGATCCGCTAACCCATGTAATAATAAAATATTGGTATCTGAGGAATTCTTAATCCCAGAATCCCATTCTAAATAAGATAGATTAATTTTTGATAACGATAGGGTTTTTCTAACACAACTCATGTCTGATCCTCTTAAAATAATTACAGATATAAAATGTTGTTGGACTTTAGCCCGATGATCTTGCGCTGAAGCGCAACAACAAACTCTAAATTTGCAAATGTGTTATGGAAGCATCTACAGACTGGCAACAGGTTAAAGCCTCTTTTAAGAAAATTTGGGGTTATGATGATTTTCGACCCCCTCAAGGGGAAATTATCAAGAGCTTATTAGATAAAAAAGATGCCTTAATTGTCATGCCAACCGGGGGCGGAAAATCCATCTGTTTTCAACTTCCAGCACTATTACAAACTGGATTAACTTTAATTATATCTCCCCTGGTGGCATTAATGGAAAATCAGGTGCAGGAACTTCAAGATTTGCAACTTCCCGCCGCCTTAATTCATAGTCAATTAATGCCCCAACAACGGCGAAAAACGTTAAGTTTAATTGAAAAAAATCAATTAAGACTTCTCTATCTTTCTCCCGAAACATTATTAAGTTCTCCTGTCTGGAATATTATTGCTCAACCTATGGTAAAAATCAATGGTTTAATCTTAGATGAAGCCCACTGTTTAGTACAATGGGGGGATACTTTTCGCCCCGCTTATCGACGGTTAGGGGCAATTCGTCCGACATTATTAAAACTGAAACCCAAAGGAACAAAAATTGCGATCGCCGCCTTTACCGCCACCGCCGATCCCGATGCTCAAGAGACAATTCAAAGAGTTTTACAACTGCAAAAACCGCAGCAATTTCTCCTGAGTCCCTATCGATCTAATTTAGAATTAAATATTAAAACAATTTGGACTCCCAGAGGACGACAACAACAGTTAATCCAATTTATTCAACCCAGAAAAAATCAGACAGGTTTGATTTATGCTAGGACTCGGAAAGACTGTGAACAATTAGCCCAATGGTTACAAACAGAACACTATTCAACTGTTGCTTATCATGCCGGGTTAAGTTCAGAAGAACGCCGAAAAATCGAAAAAGATTGGTTACAAGAAAAGATTAAATTTGTGGTGTGTAGTAGTGCCTTTGGTATGGGAATTAATAAGAGTAATGTCAGATGGGTATGCCATTTTCAAGCTCCTTTTTTATTATCAGAATATATTCAAGAAGTCGGACGAGCAGGCAGAGATGGGAAACCGGCGATCGCCTTAACTATTATTAGCGAACCCACGGGTTTTTTCTATCCCGAAGATAAGCAACGACAAAAATATTTAATCGAAAACCTAGAAAAACAATATCAATCAGCCAATCAATTAATTAAAAAACTCCCAGCTACCGGAAATATACAAACTTTATCGGAACAGTTTAAAAATAGTGCGATCGCCCTTTCTATTTTACACGCTCAAGGACGATTAATCTGGCGAAATCCCTTTGATTATGAAATTATATCTCAACCTAAAAAATTGCATCAAGATCAGAATAATAAAGCCATTCAACAAATGAATCAATACTTAAAAACCCGTCAATGTCGGTGGAAGTTTTTATTACAAGCGTTTGGGTTTAATTTAGAAAATCAGTTTCAAGGATGTGGGCATTGCGATCGGTGTAAATCTTCTCGTTAATCATCATAAACTAATTTTTGATGGTGTGCATAATTGACAATTGGCTCTGAATAATAGATAATAAATAATAAACAATTAAGAATATTGCTATGTTGGCTAAGTTGACGACTGAAAATCAGCTTACTCTACCTAAAAGTATAACGCAAGCTATTGGAGAGGCTGAATATTTCGAGGTTAAGGTAGAAGGTGGACAAATTATTCTGACTCCGGTAAAAATTCAAGGGGCTGATGTTGTGCGGGCAAAATTAGCAAGTTTGAATCTGAGTGAACAGGATATTAATGATGCTGTCAAGTGGGCGCGTGGGTGATGATTGAGTGTCCACGAGTGGTCATTGATACAAATTTAGTGTTATCAGCCTTAGTATTTGGGGGTAAATTATCCAAGTTGCGCCTTGGGTGGCAGGATAATCACTTTATTCCTTTAGTTTCTCAAGTTACAATTGCGGAGTTAGTTCGGGTACTAACTTACCCAAAATTCAAGCTCACAAACTCAGAGCAGGAGGCTTTATTGTCAGACTATTTGCCGTTTTGTGACACTGTGTTGATACCCGATACTTTGCCTATCGTTCCTGAATGTCGAGATCCATTTGATATCCCTTTTTTGCTATTAGCTGTTGTGGGTAAAGCTGATTATTTGGTGACAGGTGATCACGATTTACTCTGTCTTGCAGATAGTTTTTCTTGTCCAATTTTAACGGTTGATAATTTTTTAACAGTTATCAATTATCAATAGCTTTGATTTTTAGGATTTTCATAAAAACCCATCAAATTATAATCATGGAAAATAACACGACGACCGAATCAAATCTTACCGCCGAACAACACCGTTTAAAAATGCAACGGCGCAAGGAAGTTCAGGATCAACGAGTAGCTGAACGCAATCAAACTAAAGGATTAATTATTGTTAATACCGGAAACGGAAAAGGGAAAACTACCGCCGCTTTAGGGATGGTTTTACGGTCTTTGGGTCATGGCTATCGGGTGGCTATTATTCAGTTTATTAAAGGCGCCTGGGAACCCGCAGAAAAGGCGGTTTTTAGTAAATGGCCAGAACAATTAGAATTTCATGCGTTGGGGGAAGGATTTACCTGGGAAACCCAAGACCGCGATCGAGATATAGAAAAAACCCGGGAAGCGTGGAATTTAGCCCTAACTTTTATTAGAAATTCCGAGTTTAAATTAATTTTACTCGATGAAATTAATATCGCCATTAAACTAGGTTATTTACCCGTTGAAGATGTTCTCGCCGGAATTGCAGAAAAAGCTGAGGATACCCATATTATTTTAACGGGTCGAGGTGCTCCCCCGGCTTTAATTGAACAGGCGGATTTGGTGACAGAAATGTCTTTAATTAAACATCCTTTTCGAGAACAAGGGATTAAAGCTCAACCGGGAATAGAATTTTAAATGCCTATTTTCTATTACCTTAATTACAGAGTTAATTGAGCCCTGAAGGGCTCACTACTTTAGAGAACAGCGTTGAGCAATCGCTTTTTTTAAAAGGGTTTTATACTCTTTGTTATTAATAACATAACAGCCAAATCGTTCTAGGTGAGGGTTATTCATTTGGGCATCAAATAAAATAAAATTTTTCTGTCTTAATCGTTCCACTAATTTCACCATTGCCACCTTGGAACCCTCGGGAATTCTAAAAAACATAGATTCCCCAATAAAAGCCCCGCCAATCACAATTCCTAAGATACCTCCGGCTAATTCATCCCCTTGCCAAGTTTCAAAACTATAGGCAAATCCGGCATAATTCAAGGTATGATAAATTTCTTTTAATTCTGAGGAAATCCAGGTTTCATCTCGATTAGCACAGCCTTCTACAACGCCGGTAAAATCTCGATTAACAGCAACGGTAAACCGATTTTGATTTAAAACCCGTTGCAAAGAACTTGGATAACGAAATCGTTCATCTAAGGGAATAAGTGCTCGTTTTCGACTAGAATACCATTCTAAGCTATGTTCCCCATCATTTGCCATCAAAAAGTATCCTTGTGCATACCCTTGGATAATGGCGGTGACATCATATTGCATAGGTGACAAACTTTGCTATAATTTCGTTAATATACTAAGGGTTATTTTTTGATCTATGCTAAACCTTAACTCCTCCTTTATGTTAGAGAATACCCTAACTAAACTGCTCAACAAAACCGAAAAAACCTGGGGATATCTCCAAGTCTATCAAAGGGGTGAATTATATTATCTCACCATCCCTGGCTATGGGGACGATATTATTAAATTTAAAGGGAATGATACAACCCATTCCTATCAACTCTATTGGTATAAACGTCCCGAACCCTCGGTTTTTGTAGAAGCCAAAACCCAAAAAACCTATCGGAAAGAAACCAAAACCTATGACAAAGCTAAGAGTTTTCAGGTTTGTTTTAAACGAGAAGCGAATCCCATTGAATCCGCAATTAATCGGTTATTTGCTGAATTAGTGAAAACCAAAATATCAGAAGATTATAAGGGGAAAGATTCTCCGATTATCACTCTTGTTCAAAACTAAAATTAGAATGTAGAAAAAAACCATGAACGAACCCATTGCACCCATCACCTTACCCCCGAGTGAGAATTTAGAACAGGAAGGGGAATGGTTAAAACAAACCTTAAATCGTTGGTTAGATGAACAATTTATCCCCGAAGCGGTGAATGAAATGATTGCCCAAAGGGCTGCTCAAATTTATGTTCGTCAACGCATGGAAGGAGAAAATGATGTAGGTTCTTTGGTACTAGCCATTGTCACGGAAATGGAATCCTTTGATTTTTCTAAAAGTTTTTTTGGGGAATTTACGATCGCCAATGCGGTCAGCGACTTATTATTAGATAGCCTAGGAATTGAACGCTGTTGTGGACGTTCAACATTCGAGTCAATATAGGGAAAAGGGAACGGGGAACAGGGAACAGATAATTAGAAGTGTGTGTGCTAACTGTAACAGGACTTACGCAAAACAACCATATCTAGTAGGGGCGAACGGCCGTTCATCCGTGTCAACTTAACGCTAAAAGTGGGCGATCAAACCAGAATTACCTGGATCTGATCCCAAGTCAATGATCCCCCCTAACCCCCCTTAACAAGGGGGAAACAGGAATTCAAAGTCCCCCTTAAAAAGGGGGATTTAGGGGGATCTAATCTCGGCTATAATCAGAGGTTTTCGGCTTAAGTTGACACCCATGACGGCCGTTCGCCCCTACAGATGGTGTATAACTGGGTATTCTGCGTAAGTCCTATGTAATCTGTAGTGCTATACCTGGAATTTTAGGAAAAATTAAGGGCGAGAAGACCCCGCCCATAAGGGTTATAGATGTTAGTCTATTACCAACTGGACTTAACCACACCCGGCAATAACCCAGCATGGGCCATTTCGCGGATAACGTTCCGAGATAATCCAAAATCCCGATAGTAGCCTCTGGGGCGTCCAGTTAACCAGCAACGGTTTCTGACACGGGTTCTGGAACTATCCCGGGGGAGTTGTTGGATTTTGCGGTGAATTTCCATTTTTTCCAGTTGAGACCCGGCTTGCTCGAACTGTTCTTTCAGATCAGCGCGTTTTTCCGCATATTTTTCTACCGTTCTTTTGCGCTTATTATTGCGCTCAATCATGCTTTTCTTCGCCATATTAAGGCTGTTCTCCTTGTAAATAATTATTTATGCTAAAGCCAAGTTTTTTTCCTGCGGTGGGGACGGTTGATCCTTGAGCAGAGGGGCATAAATCAGACAATTCGCAATTATAACACATGGGACTACGCGCTGTACAGACGGCCCGACCATGATAAATTAAGCGAATTGACCAATTTTCCCAGTCCTCCTGGGGAATCAAAGGCATCAGATCCCGTTCAATCCGAATAGGATCGGTATTAGTAGTTAATCCTAGCCGTTGACTCAGCCGTTTAACATGGGTATCCACCGTCACCCCCATATTAATCCCGTAACCATGGGCTAACACCACGTTAGCGGTCTTGCGAGCCACCCCGGGGAGTTCTA
The DNA here is from genome assembly GCA_036703685.1 of Candidatus Obscuribacterales bacterium. Lineage (GTDB taxonomy): Bacteria > Cyanobacteriota > Cyanobacteriia > Cyanobacteriales > Microcoleaceae > Planktothrix. The sequence continues at coordinate 3,242 of DATNRE010000490.1, read as the reverse complement.
AGAGTTGTTCCATCAACTTAGGCGGTTGTCCCCCGTATTTTTCCGCCAACAGTTGACAGGAGCCTTGTATATGGCGGGCTTTGTTCCGATAAAAACCCGTTGACCGCACCAGGGTTTCTAGTTCGGTAATATCGGCTTGGGCCAGACTTTGGGCATCGGGAAACCGAGCAAATAGGGCCGGAGTCACTTGATTAACCCGTTCATCGGTGCATTGAGCCGATAGAATGGTGGCGACTAATAATTGCACCGGAGTTTGATAATTTAAACTACAGGTGGCATTGGGATACAAGCGTTTGAGTCGCAATAAAATTTCCAGGGCTCGTTGTTTGGGGCTGCGCTTTTTCTGAGTCACCATATTGATGTTTATTGTTGAAAGAGCGATCGCACCCAAGCTAAATCCGTCAGGTTAATCGTATCTCGAATAATCAAGAAAACCCCTAATCCCAATAACAACATCAAACCCGTTTGCATCACATTTTCTTGAATTTTCTCGGGTAAGGGTTTACCGCTCAGGGCTTCAAATAACAAAAAGGCTAACTGACCGCCATCTAAAGCCGGAAGCGGTAAAATATTAATGAAGGCTAAGTTAATACTAATTAACGCCGCAAATTGAAACAAATTCCAAGGATCAGAACGGGCAATATCCGCCCCAAATTTCACAATTCCCACCGGGCCAGATAACTGTTCGGCGGTTTCACTAAATCGACTAATTAGTTGTCCAAAACCAGATACAGTTAAGTTAATAATCCGTTGAAATTCCGTGGCTCCCTTACTGAATGCCTCAATTGGATTCGCAGCCCGATGACGAACAATCGCGCCATTTGCCGTTAACTGTACCCCAATCCGACCTTTCCCATCACTGCCTAAATCGGGAACCACATTCACCGATAACACCTGATCCTGTCTTTTAATCTCTACGGATAAAGGTTGATTCGGATGGGTTTGAATAACTTCAATCAGAGTTTTAATTGAAGTTTCAGAAGCCCCTAATTCCTGACCTTCTACGGCTAAAATAATATCTTGAGATTCAATTCCGGCTCGGTTGGCGGCGGAATTCGCATTTTGAGTGACTTCTGCCACTTTTATCCCGGGTTCATAATTAAAACTGGGAACCCCAATAATTCCAATTTGAGTTACCAATAAAAAATAGGCAAAAATCAAATTAGCAATTACCCCCGCACTAATCACAATCGCCCGATCTAAAACGGGACGATTACTGAGTAAATTGGGATCATTTTTCGGGATGGTACTCTCGGGATCATCATCGGGAAACCCCACATATCCCCCCAAGGGTAAACCTCGAATCGCATACTCGGTTTCTGATCCTTGATATTTCCATAACACCGGGCCGAAGCCAATGGAAAAACGATTAACATGGATATGCTGGAGACGGGCGGCTAAAAAATGCCCCAGTTCATGAACAAAAATTAAGACTGCAAGAACGGCGATCGCTGCCAATATTGACATGAATGAATCCTGTAAAACGACAATTGAGCGGTTCTAACCATTCTAATATCAGAACTCAGGTGTTGGGTATTGAGAGTTCAACGGTAGTATGATAATCACACGGGAGAAATTCAACGATTGACTCAAAACCCGAACACTGAAACCCGACAACCCCTATGACAACTACCCTTTCTCATACTCCCCTGTATAACGTCTCCGTTGAACTCAATGGCCGCATGGTGCCCTTTGCAGGTTGGGAAATGGCGGTTCAATTTAGCGGAATTAACCCAGAACATCAAGCTGTCCGCCAAGCGGTGGGAATGTTTGATATCTCCCACATGGGCAAATTTATTCTACGGGGGGAAAACCTGATTAATGCCTTACAATCTCTCGTCCCTTCAGATTTGAGCCGTTTACAACCGGGTGAGGCCCAATATAGCGCCCTCTTAAATGCCCAGGGGGGAATTTTAGACGATATCATTTTTTATGATCAGGGGGTTGATCCGGTAACAAATCTGCCCCAAGGGGTGATGATTGTGAATGCGGCGACTAAATCCCGCGATAAAGCTTGGATTAGTGCCCATATCGAGGATCAGGGGATAATATTAGAAGACCTATCCCGAGATAAAGTATTATTAGCCGTTCAAGGGCCCGGTGCTGAAGCCACATTACAGCCTTTTGTCAGGGATAATCTTTCCGAGGTTAAGTTTTTTGGTCATATTACCACCACCGTCCTGGGAAAACCTGCTTTTATTGCCCGCACCGGATACACCGGAGAAGATGGTTTTGAGGTGATGGTGGCTCCTTCTGTTGGGGTGGAATTATGGCAAAGTTTAGCCACTGCGGGTGTCATTCCCTGTGGTTTGGGGGCTAGAGATACCCTGCGTTTAGAAGCGGCCATGGCATTATATGGACAAGATATTGGTTTAACTACTACTCCCCTAGAAGCGGGTTTAAATTGGATTATTCATTGGGACACCAAGGGAAAATTTATTGGTCGTCAGGCGCTAGAACAGCAAAAAGCCGCCGGAGTCAGCCAAAAATTAGTCGGGTTAGAAATGCAAGGACGCCATATTGCCCGTCACGGATATCCGGTTTTATTTAATGGTGAAACCGTGGGAGAAATTACCAGTGGAACCCTATCACCCACATTAGGAAAAGCCATTTCCATGGCCTATGTTCCCACCGCCCTATCTAAAGTGGGTCAATCTTTAGAGATTGAAATTCGGGGCAAAACCTACCCGGCAACGGTGGTTAAACGTCCGTTTTATCGTTCTCCTAATCGTCCGAAAAACCCAAAACCCTAGGCCCGTTGTTGCGCTTCAGCGCTCTTAAGAATGGGCTAAAGCCCAACAACAAATTATGAGTAAAACCAAATTATTAACAATTGGATGGCGGGAATGGGTAGCCTTACCGGGTTTGGGAATTGGAGAAATTAAAGCTAAAATTGATACGGGGGCGCGGTCATCTAGTTTACACGCTTTTGATATTCATATTTTGGAATTTAAGGATAAACAACGGGTGCGGTTTAAAGTCCATCCAATTCAACGGGATACCTTGAATACGGTCAGTGCTGAAGTAGACTTAATTGAATATCGAACTGTCCGTAATTCCGGTGGACTTATGGAGTCAAGACCCGTGATTTTAACAGATATTGAACTGATGGGAAAACAATGGTTAATTGAGTTAACCTTAACAAATCGGGATGCCATGGGATTTCGGATGTTATTAGGAAGACAGGCGATTAAAGGAAGGTTTTTAATTGACTGTCATCAATCCTTTTTAAGTCATTCTTA
>DATNRE010000489.1:0-5543 GCA_036703685.1 Candidatus Obscuribacterales bacterium | reverse complement strand
CCTTCTGGGAAGTTCCTTTGGGGATTAATGGCTCAATGGCTTGCCAATGCTTTAGAATATCCCCAAACGTCACAAACCCTTCTACAGTTACGTTATCCGGTCTATCCATTTTCTATCCAAACCAAAATAAGTGATTAATTTTGGATAGACTACTGAACGATAGAATCAGTATTTTAGGTAGTTTCGCAAGTTCAAATCTTGTCACCAGCTTTAATTCTCGTAGTGAGGCGTTCACGCCTCTAAGCCCGGTCGGGCTTACTACTTTTCAATGATTCCGACAATTTGAGAGACTGCGACAATGGGGGCTGTAACGGCTCTTAATATGCGTTTTCCCAGGGAAACGGGCTGAAATCCGATCGCGATCGCATCTTTAATTTCTGCCTCCGTCCACCCCCCTTCTGGCCCGATTGCGAGGATAATTTTATTGAGTCTTTTTTCTGCTTCTAGGGGGATTAATTCTTGGGTTAAAGAGGAATAATTTCCCCGACCTTCACAAATATATTGATAACCAGAATGAGCGTTTTTTTCTAATCCGAGTTGAAATGAAACCGGATCAAAAATATTAGGAATAATCAGACGTTCCGATTGTTCGGCGGCTTCTCTAGCAATTTTTCGCCACCGTTCTACCTTTTGCGGACTGGGTTTTAATAGGGTTCTTTTACTAATAACAGGAATAAATTGTGTCACCCCCAACTCCGTACAACAGCGCACAATGTCCTCAAATCCATCGGCTTTGGGTAGGGCAACTATTAAGATAACTTCAATCGGTAATTCGGTTTGGATTGACACCTTTTCAATTAATTTAGCCTGGGGAGAAGATGCAGGTAAATTCACTAATAATTCTGCGATCCACCATTGACTTTCGATAATAATAAAGCGATCGCCCTGTTTCAACCGTAACACCCGACCTAAATAATGCTGTTGTTCAGCCGTTAAAGATAGGTGTTCGTTTTGAAGTTGTTCCGGGGCGATCGCTAGGCGTTGAAGTTGAACCATTCATAAAACCGATTAAAGTTCTGGTTAGATACTCTAACCCAAAACCATCTCAGTTCAACCGGACTATTCTACTTTCAGTTTTTCCAAATATTCTTCAATCGCTTGGGTGGCTAACTCAACCACGGGTTTTCCCAAACGTTTAGATTCAGCTTTCAACTGATTATAAACAGAATCGCGCACACTGACCCGATGCCGAATTTTACTCGGATCAACCGGGAGATCAGAATCAGAATCAATCATCTCTGGTAGGGTCTGGCTACCTGTAAAAACGGGTGCTTCTTGAGTTTCAATATTCATTGAGACAGTCGTTGAGTAAGAGGTCATAAACTTGCGAAGCTGGTCAAAGCCGACACGATCACAAAAATCTCCAAAACTCTCCCCAACTTTCCGATCCTGTTTAAAATAAACTAAAATCGGAGTCAGAAAAGTTTCAAGATCGTGAATCGATAAGCGATCTACGAAGGCTTGAGCTAATCGTGTCTGATTCGGAGAACCCCCTAGCCAAATCTGGTAGGTATCGGGGGCGCTCCCAACAAAGCCTAACTCCGCCATGTAGGGTCTGGCGCAACCATTGGGGCATCCGGTCATCCGAATGACAAAATGCTCAGGTTGCAAACCCACATTGTCCAACAATACCCGAATCCGTCCCAATACACTAGGGATGACCCGTTCTGATTCTGCGATCGCTAATCCACAGGTCGGGAACGCCGGACAAGCCATGGCATAGCGTTCTAGGGGATCAATTTCGGTTTCAGTTTTGATTCCGTGCTCTTTGAGCAGGGTTTGGATTTTGGGTTGAACTTCTGGGGAAATTTCATACAGAATCACATTTTGGTTTCCGGTGACTAACATCGGGATTTCAAACTGTTCTACAATTTTCCGTAAAACCGTTTTCAGGCGGAAGTTGCCTTCATCTTTAATCCGACCATTTTCAATCGAAATTCCTAGGAAAAATTGACCGTCTCCCTGTTCATGCCATCCTAAATAATCTTGATAATTCCAAGGAGGTAAAGATTTAAACGGTTTAAAGGCTTTGCCCAGATATTCTTCGGCTTTTTTACGGAATTGATCCACGCCCCAATCATGAATTAAATATTTCATTCTGGCGTGACGTCGGTTGCTGCGATCGCCATAATCCCGTTGAGTCGCAACAATGGCTTTTACCGCATCATAAATATCTGCTTTATCGACATAGCCAATTTCATCGGCAATGCGAGCAAAGGTTTCTTCTTTATTATGAGTCCGTCCTAGGCCGCCCCCGGCTAAAATATTAAATCCTTCTAACTCTCCAGCCGCATTTGTAATGACCACTAAACTCAAATCTTGGGTATAGATATCAATGGAGTTATCCCCGGGAACTGTGACCGCACATTTGAACTTCCGGGGCAGATAATAAGTGCCATAGATCGGTTCTTCGGAGTCGGGATAATTCGTGCCATTAGTATTCCGAATGCGGGCGGCTTTGACCTCGGGACGTTCTTCGGCGGTAATTACTTTTTCCCCATCTAACCAAATTTCATAATAGGCTCCAGTTTGGGGAGTTAATAGATCGGCAATATTATTAGCATAAGTCCGGGCATATTGATAATCGTGCCGATTTTTATAAGGTGCGGTCGGTGCCATGACGTTGCGGTTAATATCTCCACAAGCTCCTAAAGTGGAGCCCATACTATTAACAATAGAAGCCAAAACCGTTTTAAGATTTTTCTTTAAAATTCCGTGTAATTGGAATCCTTGACGAGTGGTCGCCCGAATGGTATGGTTGCCATATTCATCGGATAACTGATCAATTGTTAAATACAATTGAGGCGGAATAAAACCCCCAGGACTGCGGGTTCGCAGCATCATTCCATAGTCTTTTTCCTGTCCTTTTATCCGGTTATCCCGGTTATCCTGTTGATAGGAACCATGAAATTTGAGAATTTGAATTGCATCTTCAGAGAAGTAGTTCAAATCATTTAAAAGTTCTGTGGCGAGGGGTTCTCGCAAGCTGTTGCTGTGTTCTTTGAGCCCTTCTACTTTTGAAGGTTTATTGACCTTGGGAGGTGTTGTGGATAAAGTCATGAGCGTGTGATACCTATTTCAATAAAAAACCTCTACGGGTTAAACGTTTCGGTTGTGATCAACCCCGGTTCAACCCGATTGTTTTCAAACCCCTGTAATTCGGTCGGAATTATCGGTATTAAATTTGATCGTAACATGGGGGTAGTCACAATTGTCCCGTATTATGACTGTCTTCCACTGAGTCACAATCAAATATTAAGAAATTATCTATGCCAGATGCCTTAATGTACGATGAAGATACCTTTATGGTGTTAGAAACGAACCAACCCGAACAGTTCTTGAGTCTTGAGGAACTGCTATCTAAGCTCAAATCGGTTTTGGCTGGATGTCAAGACAACTTACCCAAAGATTTACAGCGCTTTGCTACCATTGAAGAACAAGCTAAGTGTCTTCTTGATACAAGCTGTGACCTAGATGTGGGTGCGGGTCAATATCTCCAATGGTATGCGGTGCGGTTAGAGAAATAACCGTTACTCCCTGACCCTGATCCCGAAGTTTTTGCCGCAGAAACCTAAAACTATTGGAATGTGCGATCTCGCAAGAAAATTAGCCCCAGGGTCATCGCCTCAGAATCCCAAATAGCCCGTACAAACCATCTGGGCTAAAGTGTAAATCGATTTTGACCCTAACGCCAGTATTCACAGCGATTAGACTGGGAAATAACAACGGCTATATAGGAGAAGTGCAATGCAACCCATGCGACAAGGTGACGTTCTTTTAATTCCCGGCACAGCAGGCACAGCAGTTAAACATAATAAGCAAGACCATCTGGTGCTTGCCCTCGGTGAAGCCACCGGACACAAACACCAAATTTCAAACGGACAAGCAGAACTCTATGAACGGCATGGGACGCTGTATCTGCTTGTCTTGTCTGAGTTTGCTACCCTCAGCCACGAAGAACATCATGCGCTGCAAATTCCCAAGGTGGATTGGGTTGTGCGGATTCAACGGGAGTATGAACCCACAGGATGGCACCCTGTTGCTGATTAATCTATTGTCCTAGACTCCACAGATATCGCGCGACGGGTGGCGAGTGCTGCAACGAGTGATGCAGCCTGCGTTTTCATGTCCGGCGCGTTCCTCCTGACGTCACTTCCGCCCGTGAAGCCATTTGCTGGGCAAACTGGGATGTTGACCCGGAAGCTTTTGCAGTAAAAACCTAAAAATTGCTGATTTGGCAATCATCCCACAACTTCCTTTTGGTGGGTTTGATGGCGATCGCTCTCCCAAACAAATTTGAACGACTGGAGAATCTCATGGAACTAGATTTATCGCTAGATTTATCGAACGGAGGGCTTAAAGAACCTCTATCTGACTTTTTTCAACAGCATAAATACCTGGAAGAACTTAATTTAGATCATAATTCTCTGAAAGCACTACCACCGGAAATCGGTCAGTTGCACAGTCTACAAAAACTTGATTTAGGGGGTAATCCTCTGACAGAACTACCACCGGAAATTGGTCAGTTGCACAATCTACAAACACTTAATTTATACGGTAATTCTCTGACAGAACTACCACCGGAAATCGTTCAGTTGCACAGTCTACAAACACTTGATTTATTCTATACTTCTCTGACAGAACTACCACCGGAAATCGGTCAGTTGCACAGTCTACAAACACTTTATTTACAGTATAATTCTCTGACAGCACTACCACCGGAAATTGGTCAGTTGCACAGTCTACAAACACTTAATTTAGATCATACTTCTCTGAAAGCACTACCACCGGAAATTGGTCAGTTGCACAATCTACAAACACTTAATTTAGAGCATACTTCTCTGGAAGCACTACCACCGGAAATTGGTCAGTTGCACAGTCTACAAACACTTGATTTAGAGCGTAGTTATCTGAAAGCACTACCACCGGAAATTGGTCAGTTGCACAGTCTACAAACACTTGATTTACAGCATAATTCTCTGACAGAACTACCACCGGAAATTGGTCAGTTGCAAAGTCTACGAACACTTTATTTACAGGGTAATCGTCTGACAGAACTACCACCAGAAATCGTTCAGTTGCACAGTCTACAAAGACTTAATTTAGAGCGTAATAATCTGAAAGCACTACCACCGGAAATTGGTCAGTTGCACAATCTACAAACACTTAATTTAGGGGGTAATCGTGTTCTGACAGAACTACCACCGGAAATTGGTCAGTTGCACAGTCTACAAACACTTTATTTAAGCGATAAATCTCTGACAGAACTACCACCGGAAATTAGTCAGTTGCAAAGTCTACAAACACTTGATTTATCTCGTAATTCTCTGAAAGAACTACCACCGGAAATCGGTCAGTTGCACAGTCTACAAACACTTGATTTACGCGATAATTCTCTGACAGAACTACCACCGGAAATTGGTCAGTTGCAAAGTCTACGAACACTTTATTTACAGGGTAATCGTCTGACAGAACTACCACCGGAAATTGGTCAGTTGCACAGTCTACAAACACTTTATTTACAGGGTAATCGTCTGACAGAT
>DATNRE010000488.1:0-2190 GCA_036703685.1 Candidatus Obscuribacterales bacterium | reverse complement strand
TCAAACCATTGATGTGGTGAAAACTCGAGCAATTCCCCTCGGCATTAATATTATTATTGGAGATCATCATACCTTTGATTTCAATACTCCTATTTTTGGTTGTTTGTTGCAATATCCGGCAACGGATGGAACAATTTATGACTATCGAAACTTTATCGAAACCGCCCAAAAACATCAGGCTTTAGTTACCGTGGCGGCGGATATTTTAAGTTTAACCCTATTAACACCTCCCGGGGAATTGGGAGCAGATATTGCCGTCGGAAGTACCCAACGGCTGGGGGTTCCCCTGGGTTATGGCGGCCCCCATGCAGCCTATTTTGCCACCAAAGAAGACTATAAACGCAACGTTCCGGGTAGGATGGTTGGTGTGTCTAAAGATGCCCAAGGAAACCCCGCTTTGCGGTTAGCATTACAAACCCGGGAGCAACATATTCGCCGGGATAAAGCTACCAGTAACATTTGTACCGCCCAGGTCTTATTAGCGGTCATTGCCAGTTTATATGCGGTGTATCATGGGCCGTCTGGACTACAACAAATAGCCCAAACCATTCATCAGTTAACCCTAACTCTTGCGGAAGGGTTAAAACGGTTGGGGTATGTAATGGGAACAGAACCTTTTTTTGATACCATTAAAGTCAAATTAGGGAAGAAATCATTAACGGAAATTTTATCTGCTTGCCAAGCTAAACAGATCAATCTCCGAATTATTGATGATCAAACCGTTGGTATTAGTTTAGATGAAACCACCACAATTAATGATATCATTGATTTATGGGAAATCTTTGCCGAATCTGAATTAACGTTTACGGTTGAAGATGTTTTAAACCCTTCAGAAAATCTCACCCCATTTACCCGAAAATCTGCCTATTTAACCCATCCGGTTTTTAATCGTTACCATTCAGAAACCGAACTTCTGCGCTATATTCATCGCTTGGAAACCAAGGATTTATCCTTAAATACATCCATGATTCCTTTGGGCTCCTGTACAATGAAATTGAACGCCACGGCGGAAATGATTCCGGTAACTTGGCCAGAATTTGGAAAACTCCATCCTTTTGCCCCAAAAGATCAAACCCAAGGCTATCAAATTCTTTTTGAACAATTAGAAAACTGGTTAGCAGAAATAACAGGATTTGCCGGAATTTCGTTACAACCCAATGCAGGTTCCCAGGGAGAATATGCCGGATTATTAGTCATTCGCCACTACCACGAAAGTCGAGGAGAAATTCATCGAAATATCTGTTTAATTCCCGAATCTGCCCACGGGACAAATCCTGCCAGTGCAGTGATGTGCGGGTTTAAGGTGGTTCCTGTTGCCTGTGATGATCAAGGTAATATTAATATTAATGACTTGCAAGCCAAAGCTGAAAAACATCAAGAAAATTTAGCCGCCTTAATGATTACCTATCCTTCAACTCACGGTGTATTTGAAACCGGAATTGAGGATATTTGTACGATCATTCATAGCAATGGCGGACAGGTTTATATGGATGGGGCAAATATGAACGCCCAGGTCGGGTTATGTCGCCCCGGGGATTTTGGGGCCGATGTTTGCCATCTCAACCTGCATAAAACCTTCTGTATTCCCCACGGCGGCGGCGGGCCAGGGATGGGGCCGATTGGGGTCGCTGCCCATTTAGTTCCCTTCCTCCCCGGTCATGGGGTCATAGATATCCCAGGAAGTCAAACCGGGGCCGTTTCCGCCGCTCCTTGGGGGAGTGCGAGTATCTTGGTGATTTCTTGGATGTATATTGCCATGATGGGGCCAAAGGGATTAACAGAAGCGACCAAACTGGCAATTTTAAATGCGAATTATATTGCCCATCGTTTAAATAACTATTACCCGATTTTGTACAAGGGAAATCAGGGATTTGTTGCCCATGAATGTATTTTAGATTTGCGGGGCGTGAAGAAATCGGCGGGTATTGAAGTTGATGATATTGCTAAACGATTAATGGACTATGGATTCCATGCCCCGACGGTATCCTGGCCCGTAGCGGGAACTATGATGGTCGAACCAACTGAAAGCGAATCTAAACCGGAATTAGATCGGTTTTGTGATGCCATGATTGCCATTTATCAGGAGATTTCCCAGATACAATCGGGGGCAATGGATGCCACCAATAATATGTTAAAAAATGCTCCCCATACGGCAATTTCCCTCCTTTGTGGCGAATGGAATCATCCCTA
>DATNRE010000487.1:0-3645 GCA_036703685.1 Candidatus Obscuribacterales bacterium | reverse complement strand
CTCAAGGGAATAACGTTATTGGTTTTGCTATGCGTTCAATTCTGTACAGAATAAGGATACCACAATGAGAGACAAAGTAATCACGGTTTGTAGAGAACTTTGCTGGCAAGAAGAACGGGACGAATGGGAGTCGCCGGAAGGAAAAATGATCCCTTATATTCGATTCTCTAAGTTTATAATGCCAGACAACGATGATTTTAACCAATACCATATTGCATTTACGATATGGCCTAAAACCGTCTCGCTTGAGATTATCGAAAGTTGCGGTGAATGTGGGGCAGAAATAGATTCTGAAGATAGATGGGCTATGATCCAACCGTATAGAATAACCAAAGTTTCTCATGCAGAATTTATTGAAAGAAGCGATGAATTGATTCAACAAATGGAGAAGACGTTGTATGAAAAGTTCAACCCTTAAAGTCCCTGTTCAATTAGAATTACCTTTATTCCCAAAGCTCAAACGAAACCAGAAAGTCAAGATTAAAGGCTTAGATTCTGACGGGGAATATCCCCACCTTATCGGGAAATTTGGGATAATATTTGCCATTGCCAATAATGGGATTTGGGTAAGATTCCCTGGTTGTTATTTGGGGCGAACCAAGAAGCGTAAAGTAAAACTAATTTTGCTTTATTCTATTTGGAGTATAGAGTATTTCAAAGTTTCTGAATAGGGTAGCTATCGCTAAAAATAGGTGTTGTTTCTTTTCTTAATACAATGTCTATCCTTATTCAAACTAAAGCTCAAAAAACAACCTCAATTCTTGTAGATTGCTTTCGGATTCTTGCTTGGCAACATTATAAGAGTACCAATAAAGGTTTGAGAATTGAAGGTAAAGAAATCAATGGTTTAGAACTTTATGAAATCTTCAAAACCGAATGGCTCAAGCATGAAATCAACAAAATGGATTTAGCTAAAGTCCAAAAGTTCATCAAAGACATGGGTTATACCGAAGATGAACTTATGGAAATTCGTTCAGATTATTACCAACAAAAAGCCAATTATCAATCCAAGGAATCAACTGAATCAAAAGTTACTCAACTGAAACAAAAGTATCAAGAAGCTGATTCCGAATACGAGCCCAAACCTTTCTAGTTTCTAAACCTGTTAACTAATTAAGTCTTAGTCTCCTTGTGGGATTAAGGCTTTTTTTTATCCTCAAAGTTAGTGGTGAGATGCTAACGCAAGAATTGATGAAGTTTCTTGGACTAAATAAATGACTAGCTTCCAATTCCCAATCCTTGACATCAAAATAGTTTCCCGTAAAAGCCGAAAACATTTAGTTGATATAGGAGAGTTTCAGACTTTCGGCTATACTCCCCAAAGTTTTCGGGAGAATCTCTGGCATCAAATTCAGAACAGTCGATTAGACGAAAAGCAAACACGAGAATTTAAGTGTTTGAGAAGTATGGCAATGAATCACAAGCAGATAGCTTTATTGATTAAGGATGAGGAGCAACGGCCCTATGCAGAAATAATCATTCGAGCAGTTAGTTTTGTTCATCGTATTGAATCCCTAGCCCCATTAGGAGGTATTGATTCCCCTGACAAAATGCAACCCGAAGCCTTCTACGAACTATTGAAGCAATTAGGTTTTAAGTTGAATCTCGTTAAACCCTAATCAATAAACCCTTAATTAATTAGATTCAATCTAGTTAGTTGGGGTTTTTTCTTTAATTATCAACTACAACTAAATCAATGAAAATCACTGTAGCAATTTCCGGTTCACGTTCAATCGAAACATTAAATACAGAATCCCTAACTAGAATCAACAAAATCATTGAACTCAATTATGAGATTCTAATTGGTGATGCTCCTGGTGTTGATTTATTAGTTCAAATTGTTTTGATTAATTAAATCTACTAATTAAATCTTTAGCTGTAGTTAGTTAGGTAGCTACCGCTAAAGATAGGTGTTGTTTCTCTACCTACATAAATATTACCATGAATGAACTTAATGGTCAATGGCTCGACTGTGGCGGAAAACCCTGTTTCTGTCCTGATAATTCACCAACTGATTTTGATTTAGAACTTGAACAAACTGAAAAACCCAATACTAATCCTCAATCTAAATCTCAAACTGAAATTGATTATGATGAATTTTAACTAAATTAAACCTTAGAGCAATCTGAGGTTTTTTTATTGACTTTTAAAGACTTAGGAATTTAAAGATTTAGGAGTAGGACGCTATCGCGCAGAGAAGGTAGTTGTTTTATTTGTAATTATCATGAAATCTTCTGAATCCGGCAAATCTCTGACTGAACTTTTAGTTGTTATCGTCATTATTGGTATCTTAGCTTCAATCGGTTTACCAATGTTTCTAAATTATATCAAAACAAGTAGATTAGTCACAACCATTCATCAAGTTAAACAATATACAACTCAATCTCGATACGATGCCATCTCTGATTCTGGCATCAAAACAGTTTGTATTCTTGAAGGGAAAATCACCTCAACAACTGATGGAAATTGTAATGATAAATCCATTAAGTATTTACCTTCTGGAGTCAGTTTAGATATTCCTAATTCAACATTTTCTAATAAAGCTAATAGGGTTTCTGGCAAAGGCAATGATTTCTACAAAATATCTTTTTCTGAGAACACAAATGGTGGTCAATTAGGAAGATTAACCTTCACCACCAGAACAGAAAACGAACCCATTACCAATCGCAATACAATGTGTTTGTTTCAAACTCTAAAGAATGTTGATAACCTAGGATATGAAACTAATATTGATATCCGTCAAGGTAAAGATTGTCAAAAATAAATTGATAACCTTAGCAAAAGCTAGGGTTTTTTTTATTAAAGCTCAACTCATTAAGAAACTATCGTTAAAAGTAATTGAAGTTTTTGGTTAAATCAAATGAACAAAACTAAATTAAAATTCTCAACTCAACTCCGAAAGCTAACTACTGTTCAGAATCCAGATGAATTAAGAGATTATTTACGAACTCTTAAATCTCAATTAACCCCTGATCATAGTAATTATAGTAAGGGCAGATTTAGACTCTGGCTTTTCCATGAGGTTGATTTCAGAGATGGAAGCCTAACTAAAGGTTATTCTGATCAGCGATTACTTGATTTTTCACAACGGGTTTATCCTGGCTGTGATATTGGCTTACTGACTTTTGGAGGTTCTCTAGCTGATGGCAAAGTTAGTGATGGCAGAATTGATCTTCATCGTGATCATACCTATGCAAATCCCAAAGCAATTAGTGTCAATCTCGGTGAGGCAATCTTTAGTTACGGTGAACCAGAAAAAACTGATTATATTCTTCAGGATGGTGACATTACCGAGTTTAATTGTAAAGTTCTCCATGCAGTTAAACAGGTTTTAACCCCAGAAAGATTTAGTATTGTCTTCTGGAAATTAAACGAATCCAAAGGCTATCACAGTCTTCTTTAGCATTTAGCAAATCAAACCCTAACTGATTAGATTTATTCTAGTTAGTTAGGGCTTTTTTTATGGCTATTCAATGATTACCAGTCCCGAATAGACCTCTTTAATTCAACCATTTTAACACAATTAAACACAATTTGCTACCGCTCTAATTTATTGCTCTTTATCAACACTACAATCCTCATGACTGCATTTATTACTGGACATCGATTAATTGATTATCAAATTGTTCACCAAGGAATTAATCA
>DATNRE010000486.1:0-11704 GCA_036703685.1 Candidatus Obscuribacterales bacterium | reverse complement strand
AAAAACGCTTGGATTATATGCAAGGTTCCTATCTGGGGCCAAAATTTAGTGATGCTGAAATTCAAGAGTATTTAGACAAAGTTGGGGCGAACTATTTACGCTTAGATGATCCCGAATTAATGCCCCGTCTAGCAGAAATTTTAGCCGAAGGAAATGTGGTGGGATGGTTCCAAGGACGGATGGAATTTGGGCCGAGAGCGTTAGGGGGACGTTCAATTATTGGTGATCCGCGCAATCAGAAAATGCAGTCGGTGATGAACCTAAAAATCAAATACAGAGAGTCTTTCCGACCCTTTGCTCCTTCGGTAAGGGCGGAACGAGTATCTGATTATTTTGAATTAGATCGCCCCAGTCCCTATATGTTAATTGTGGCTCCGGTTCAAGAGAATTTAAGAATTCCCATGACTCCCGAACAGGAACAACTCTTTGGAATTGAAAAACTGAATGTTCCCCGTTCAGAACTTCCCTCGATTACCCACGTTGATTATTCCGCCCGGGTACAAACAATTCACAAAGAAAGTAACCCCCGTTATTATGATTTAATTCATCATTTTGAAAAACAAACGGGCTGTCCTGTGATTGTTAATACCTCTTTTAATGTGCGAGGAGAACCGATTGTGGGCAGTCCAGAAGACGCCTACCGTTGTTTTATGCGAACCGAAATGGATTATCTGGTTTTGGAGAATTTCCTCTTAGCTAAAACAGAACAAACGCCTTGGGAAAAAGATGATGCTTGGCAAAAAGAATTTGAATTAGATTAACATTTCCCTCGTTTCTAGGTTCTACCTAGAAATGCTTTATGGGTGGCAGAGCCACCCTTTATAGAGAAGGCGTGAACGCCTTACTACGAATCATTTTAGAGGCGTGAACGCCTTACTACGAATTATTTAGGAGGCGTGAACGCCTTACTACGAATTATAGAGCCCTGAAGGGCTTACTACGGTTAAACTCAATTAAGATTATGACTGATCACGATATTCCTCAACTTGACGCCAAAGGATTACGCGAATTCGGAATAACCACCGGAGCCATTATTATGGGCTTATTTGGTGTGGTTTTGCCTTTGTTATTCAGACATTGGCCACCTCCAAGCTGGCCTTGGATCTTAGGAACTGTCTTGATCCTGTGGGCCTTAATTTCTCCCAAAACCTTAAACCCGGTGTATCGCTTCTGGATGAAATTCGGGTTATTTATGGGGGCAATTAACAGCAAGATTATTCTCGGTGTCGTCTTTTACGTTATGATGGCTCCGATGGGATTAATGAAACGCCTATTCGGTTCTGATTCGATGCGACGTGAATTGAATCCCAATCTCTCAACCTATCGGGTTGCGAGTCAAGTTAGATCCAAAGAAAGTATGGAGCGACCGTTCTAGTGTTTGAAGCAACATTAGATTTTTTGAAAGATATTTGGGCGTTCATGAGAGAACGCAAAAAGTATTGGTTATTGCCTCTAATTATTACACTCGTTTTATTAGGGGCTTTGATTGTTCTGAGTCAAGGTTCGGCGATCGCACCGTTTATTTATACCTTATTCTAAACGATGGGGCAGTTGAAAATATGGGCAGCAAATCTAGGACTGGCTTTAGGTAGTTTAGTCCTGGGTTTTGCTGTTGGAGAAATCGGTTTACGGTTAGCCAATATTCAGGGATTAAAAAATCTTCCTGAACCCGGTCATGCGGTTTTTTCTCCCTCCTTTTTTACCCAATCCGATCCCGATCGCGGTTGGTCAAATCGACCGGGGGCTAGGGGATGGTGGCGCTATGAAGGAGAATCCTATGTTGCTATTAATAGCGATGGATTGAGGGATAAGGAATATGCGATCGCTAAACCTAAAAATACCTTTAGAATTGCGGTTTTAGGGGATTCTTTCACCTTGGCTTCCCAGGTTCCCATCGATAGTAACTACACTTCAGTCTTAGAAAAAAGCTTGGGTAAATGTCAGAAATTTCAAGGTAAAAACATTGAAGTTCTCAACTTTGGTGTCGATGGTTATGGAACCGCCCAACAATTAATCACCCTGCGGGAAAAAGTAGGAAAATATAATCCTGATTTAGTGATTGTTTCCTTTTTTGTCAGCAATGATGTGATTGATAATTCTCGCAAATTAGATAATAACTATTACCGACCATTTTTTGTCTATAAAAATGGTCAATTAGAACCGGATTTTTCGTTTCGGGATTTACCCCTAGGGTATAGTAATCGCTATTTAATTACAACCGTTGATCATTTTCCCGATGGGTTAGTCAATAACTCTCGGATTCTACAGGTGGCAAAAAAAGCCGAATTAGAATATCGCAAAAATAATTTGGTCAACCATTCTAATCAATTAAGTGTGAGCACTTTTCGGGAACCTAAAAACACCAATTGGAAGGAAGCATGGCAAATTACCGAAGATTTGCTTACCCTAACACAGCAAGAAGTTAAAAACAAAGACTCGGATTTTTTATTAGTCCTTATTGCCGATCCGATGCAAGTTCATAGGGATGAATCCGCAAGAACATTCTTTCAACTCTCTAATAAAATTGATAATTTATATTATCCCAATCAACGGTTAAAACAATTAGGAGAGCGCAACAATTTTCCGGTTTTAGACCTAGCACCCGCTTTTCAATCCTACGCCACCCAAAATCAAACCTGTTTACATGGATTTGAAAAAAGTGGTACACTTTGTGGGGGACATTGGAATCTGGACGGACATCGTTTAGCCGCAGAATTAATCACGGATCAATTGTGTGAAAATAAAAAATAATTATGAAAATTTGGAAGTCATTAATTTTAAATACGAGCTTAGTTTTTGGGAGTTTAGTTCTAGCCATTATTCTCGGTGAATTGGCATTAAGAATCGCAGGAATTGAACATCAACCGCCCCTGCCTTCGGATTCTGAATCCCTTGCCTATACGGTCAAAGATCCCTATCGCGGTTGGTCGCCTCGACCCAATATCCAAACAGTTTGGGCGGGGGAAGGAGAGGTTTCAGAAGTGAAAATGAACAGTTTTGGAATGCGCGATCGTGAACGAACTTTAGAAAGACCCACTAATAGTTATCGCATTGCTGTATTAGGGGATTCTTTTATCGAAGCTTTGCAAGTTCCCCTAGAAAAAACGGCATTAGCAGTGATGGAAACTCAATTAAAAACCTGCCCTATTTTAAAGGGAAAAACCGTTGAAGTTTTGAATTTTGGAGTTCAGGGTTATGGGACAGCGCAACAATTAATGACATGGCGACATCACGCCCAACAATTTTCTCCCGATTTAGTGATTTTAGGGTTCTATCCCGGGAATGATATTAGAAATAATCATCGGGCTTTAGAACATGATCATTTACGTCCCTATTTTGTTGAAGAAAATGGTCAGCTTGTGGAAGATTTATCTTTTAGAACCTTAAACCCTAATGGTCTTGAACGGGATCAGTATACATTCTCAAAGCTCGATCAATTACCCTATTCATTAATAACAAATTCTCGAATCTTACAATTAATTAGACAAGCTGAAATTGAGTCTAAACGTCGTCAGTTACAAAAAGACTATCAGGAAACGGATATTAATTTTTATAAGGAACCTACCGATCAAAATTGGCAACAAGCTTGGAACATTACAGAACAGTTAATTACACTACTTCAAGATGAAGTTAAAGCCAAAGGCAAGGATTTTATGGTAATTATGGTAACTGACTCCTTTCAAGTTCTACCCGACCCCGAGAAACGTCAAGAATTTATGGAAAAACATCAAATTCAAGATTTATTGTACCCTAATAAGCGAATTGAAGCATTAGGAAAAAAGCAAGGTTTCCCCGTTTTACAGTTAGCAGAACCCTTACGAAAGGAAGCAGAAAAAACTGGAATTTGTTTACATGGATTTGAAAATGCGGAAGTCTGTGGCGGACATTGGAACGTTGAAGGAAATCGCACCGCCGGGGAATTAATGGCGAGTCAAGTTTGTCAACAACTGATGGGTCAAACCCCAAAATTCCCAAAGTAGAATTAAAATATAATTACCCTTGTCTTTATTATATAATAGGTTTCCTTAATTGCCTGATCAAATTAGGAAAATAAATCCCTATTACCCATTATCTATTCCCTTTTAATTAATAACTATGAAAAATTTTAAATTCTTACACCAAGTTAAAGCAGGTCTAAAAATAGGGTTAATTAACTTAGTTGTTTTATTCATTCTGTTAGAAATTGGCTCCTTAATTTTTTATTATTCTAAACAGAAACAATTCTACTACACCCGTGAACGTACGGAGGACTTACAAAACTTAGGGATTAATTTAGAAGGGGTGAGAGTCGGGGAATCTGTGGTAGAAAGATTACATCCTTATTTTGGTTATGTGCAGAAACCTGGCCCCGATTTTAGACCGGGATTTAAGTATAATAATTATGGGTTTATTTCTCCTTATGATTACCCTTACACAAGAACCAATAACAATCAAGTAATTATCGGAGTTTTAGGGGGTTCCGTTGCATCTAACTATTCAATTTATGAAATCCAAAATAAAATTTTAGAGAAAAAACTCCAACAACTTCCTCAATTTCAAGGCAAAGAATTAATTATTTTATCCTTAGCTATTGGTGGATATAAACAACCCCAACAGTTAATTAATTTAAATTATTTGCTTGCTATGGGACAAGAATTTGACATGGTAATTAATATTGATGGCTTTAATGAAGTGGCCCTTGCTAATATTAATAACGAAAATGGATTAGATTTTGTTATGCCCAGTTCGTCCCATGTTCAAGCCTTAACGGGTTTAGCTAATAATAGTCTATCCACCCCCGCCATAAAAGCCCTATTAAATATCAAAGATAATAAACCTAAAATTAAAGATGCTTTAGAAACCTTAAAAAATTGCTCCTTAGCTTCTTGTAATGCCATCATGTCTTTATATGTTCAGCAATTAGTCAAAAACTATCGCCGAGATGTGGCACGTTTTGAACGTTATCGCCATCAACAGACCGAGGATGATAATACCGCAGAAAGTGTGATTTATTTTTATATGCAAGATCCTATTTTAACTGATGCTGAACTATTTCCAAAAATTGCTGACCATTGGGCTAAAACTTCAATTCTAATTAATCAAACTCTAAAAGCAAATAATATTCCCTATTTTCATATTTTACAACCGAATCAATATTATCCCACCGGGCGAGTATTTAGTGAAGCGGAAAAACAGGTCGCCTTTAGTCCCGATAGTCCCTATCAAGAGGCAGTGAAAAAAGGATATCCCCTTTTATTAAAACAAGTGGAAAAACTCAAAGCGAATCAAGTTAATTTTTTTGATGGCATATCTATTCTTGATGATACGAAAGAACCGACTTATATTGATAACTGTTGTCATTATAACAAATTAGGAGAAAATATTTTATCAAATTTTGTTGCAGATTCAATTGTAAATGCAGTAAAAAATAAACCCCGTCCCTAATATTTTTTTAATCAGATTGAATTCGATCTAACGCGGCTAATTCGGCGCGACGTTGCTTTAATTCAAACTCTAACTGTTGAATTTCTTGCATTAATTGTTGACGTCTTTTTTCCCCAGAGTCTTGTTGTCGAATAAAATAGGCATCAATTTCCGGCCATAATTGCACCCCCCAATCTTTACTGGCGGTTTTTAACTCATTTAATACTTCTACACTTCCATCGGGTTCTAAGATAAATAAAGTGTATAATCGTTCCGTAACATTCTGTTTTTGTTTCTTTTTTTCACAAAATAAATATAATCCAGGTTGTTGTGTTGATAATTGATCACATTGATTGACAAAACCTCCTAAAATAGAATAACCATCGGTACGACTTTTATCTAAACCATCAACTGATTTACACCAATTTCCAGTTTTAATTAAAAACCGAGTTTGCCAAAATCCTGGGGCATGAAAAAACGCTTCTCTGAGATTAACTAAAATTGCTTGAGTCATAGAAGGAATAGGGAACAGGGAACAGGGAACAGGGAACAGGGAATGGGGAATAGGGAATAGGTAATAGGGGGAATTAGTTGTTAAAGTCTCCTTTAATTAGGGGGATCTTATTAAAATTGTGAATCGTTTGTTGATAAAAATTTTCTAATGCTGGGATGCAACTTTTATCATCATAGAGTTTCCATTGATTTTGTTTGATTTTTTCTCTAATTGCTAATCTCCATTCTAAATCTAATCCTAACCTTGCTGCTATTTTAATATAATTTTCTCGATTTTGAGCAATAGTTTCTGTTATTCCTAATCGATTTAATATCCCCGCAGACTGGCGACTTCTCATCCATTCTCCCTCACAAGTAACCAGGGGAAGATTACAGGATAAACTATCTAAAGTGGTTAAAAACCCAGTAAATTGAATCGTATCTAAACCGATATCAGCTAAGTTATTAAGTTGTAAATAATCTATTTTATCTAAACGGGGTATAATTACACAATATTCTTGCATATCTAAATCATATTCTGCAAAAGATCGGTTTAACCGTTGTTTAAACTTTTCGGTAATTGCAGTATTCCAATGGGCTATAAACACAAATTGAGCGGATTTAACCTGTTGAGCGATCGCTACTAATATTAAATCAAAATCTGGCAAATACTTAAATAAGGATTGACAGGACAAATATAAAATAGCATCCTTTTTTAAGCCAAAATCTAAACGGTTTTTTTGCAGTTCTAATAACGGAGGTTGAGCATAATTAATTCCCAAATTTGGCAAACAAAATAACCGCTCCGAATAATGGTTTTTAGCCCCAGGAGGTTCTAATAATTCCGCAGAAATAAAATAATCAATTGTCGGTAAACCCGTAGTAATTGGATGTCCCCAAGCCGCGCATTGAATCGGCGCAATTCGTAACCCGGCGATTTGGGTAATTTGGGGAGACATACCAATATCTAAAAATACTAGAATATGAATTTTATCAGTTAAAATCTGCTCAACAATTGGCTCTAAATTGCTACAAATATGATAAAATTGATCACTATAAAGCTGAAATAAATTTGTTATTTTATCGGTTTCTTTTCCGGTATAATAACAATAGATTTCAAATTGATTGCGATCGCAATCTCTCAACCATCCTAAAAAGACTAACCCCACCGTATGCCAGGTTAAATGGGAGGAAATATAACCAACTTTAATTTTTTGATTAGCAGTTAAAGGGGGCAATAATAAAGGTTTTGTCCATTCAGGATAATTCGCTTGCATAATTCGATGGACAAAGCCACCATATTGTTTTTGTAGCTCTAAATCATCATATCCCTGATATTGTAAATAAAAGTGAGTTCCCCTAGCAATAGCGGTTAACGCCTGTTGTTTAACTTCTGAATTGTCTAAATCTGTTTGTTCAATTAATTGGCTTAATTCTTCAGTAAAATGTTGTCGATACTTAAAAACTTCGCTAGAATAATCATATAAAATCGGTAACAAAAATTGTTTAGCAAATCTAACAGAAATATGATTAGGGAACCTATCAATAGACTGTTCAGCTATTTGCCATGCTATTTTAATTTCTCCTAAATTTTGCCAAGCTGAAATTAAAACTAAATATAATTCTATCTGATCAGGAAACGTTTGCAAAGCCTGTTCATAAATAGCAACTGCCTCCCGCCATTGCTCTAAATTTTGATAACAGTTGCCCAACCTTAAATAAATCTCAACTGTTGCTAAGGGAGTCGGTAAAATATTATTATAAAACTGAATAGCTGTTTCATATTGAGATTGAAATTCTGCGGCTAAACCTAAATATAAATCCGCCCTTTCCGAATTTTGATTCACCCTGAATGCTAATCCCATTTGATATAATAAGTCAGAATGATTGGGATTAAGATTCAAGCCTGTTTCATAAATTGCGATCGCATCTTCTACCCAATTTTGTCCTAAAAAAAGATTGCCTAATTTTAAATATCCCATAGCTGCCCGGGGTTGGCGATCTATTCCTTGCTGATAATAGAATTGTGCGGTTTGAAATTCTCCTAATTCTGTTAACAAGTCCCCTAATTTCAAATAACTATTTATCCCATCTGCATCTAACTCAATAGCCCGTTCATAGGCTAAAATAGCTTCGGTCATATTCCCTAGTTTTTCCCAAACCAAACCCAAACTATAATATTGATTTCCTTGGGTTCCATCTAACACCAAACAACGTTCTAAAACTTCCAATGCTTGATCATAGTGTTCACCGCAAAAATACGCCCTTGCCAAACCTTGCAACGCCTGAATATTATTCTGATCTAATTCTAAAATTCGTTGATATTTTGCCTGTGCAGATTCAAAATATCCCGCCTGTTCTAAAGCTAAAGCCTCAGCATATAACCCTGAAATACTAATACTAAATAGGGGATTATTCATATTCAAAAAATCATCTGTAGGGTGCGTAAGCTAGGCACACACACCCCATACAAAAAATGTTAAGAACCCATGCGCTGGGGTTGGTTCCCTTGGGGCGTGGGGCAAAGATCGGGTCTATTGATATTAATATTCTGGCAATTTCCTAGGGGTTGATTTCCCAGAGGACTGACCCCGGGCTGATTTTGCTGTTGAACTAACAATTGATTAGCGGTTAGTTGATCCAACTTCATCGCCGCCGTTTGACGAATTTGGCGATCGCTATTTTGCAGCGCTTGGGTAACACCCGTAATTCCCGACGCCTGAATATTCCCCAAAGCAAACGCCGCCCGCGCCCGCACCCCCCCATCCGGGTCATTCAACGCCTCTTTCAAGGCCGGAACCGCCACCGAACCCATACGTTTAAGGGCGATCGCCGCGGCCAGTCGGACTTCCTCATCCCTATCTTGTAAGGCCCGAATTAACGGAGGAATGGTACTTGGAGCCTCGGAACCGATGACTCCCAAGCCCAAAGCGGCCCCCTGACGAACGGCGCTCTCAGGATGGTTTAATCCGGCCGTCAACTCCTGAATCGCCTGCTGTAAGGCTTCTGGCGAGGCTGTAGTAATTTGTTTGAGGGCCACAGCAACATCCATCCGCACCGCCGACACCGGATCTTTTAAGGTGGCCAGCAAAGCCGGAACCGCATCCACCCCATCTTGGGCCATCGTCCCCAAGGCAAAAGCCGCCCCCCGACGAATGCCCTCTTGGTCATCGGTTAGGGCTTCGACTAAAATGGGAATCGCCGGAGAACCCAAGGTTTTTAAGGTTTTGATGGCTTCTAAACGGTTTTGTCGGTTAGTATCGGTTAATTTTTGTAACTGATCAATCACCGCCGTGGTCGTCATTGCTTGGGTTTGAGTTTTTCCCGCAAACAAGAGCACCATTGATAAACATAATAATGCGAGTTTGGCGGAATAAAACCCATTGAATTTGGTGTTGCTTTCCATAAAAAGTTCCCGAATTTTGTTTATAAATTAAAAAAGTCGAAGGCGTTACTAAAAACGAAATCCAAATCAAAGGTTAATTGAGCGGGTAAAAATCCATCATTAATCACTGCACCCAAAATTCTTCCGTCCAATAATTCCACAATAATATCATTTAAGCCATCACCATTAAGATCATTTTCTTGGGGTAATAAATCAAACCGATCTCGAAATAAGGAATTCGGATCAATTTGAGTGTCCACGGGAACCGCAATTTTATCTCCATTAAACGGACTGGTACCCGGTTCAAATTGTCGAATTTCATCTACATCCCGCACCCGAAAACTAGCTTCACCCGGGTCAAAAATCAAGGTATCATTTCCGAAACCCCCGATTAATGTATCAACCCCCGCATCCCCATCTACAACATCATTTCCCAGATCACCAAACAGAAGATCGTTATCTTCATCACCATAGAGGCTATCATTGCCTTGACCGCCATAAATTGCATCGGAATTAAATCCTCCTTCTAGCACATCATCTCCGAAATTTCCGAAGATTAAATCATTATTAACTGCGGCAAAAATTCGATCATTATCTTGTCCCCCAAATACGGTATCAAATCCATTGGATGCTACTAGGGTATCATTTCCTTGATTACCATTAATGAGTAAATTATCATTCAGGTTAGAAGTCTGTAAATTATCATTTCCTGATAATAATAGTATACCGTCTCTAGGGACAGAAACTTGTCCTGTAAATAGGGCGATATTATCATCTTGGGGACTTCCTAAAAGTGCAAATACACCAGGAATTGTGCTAGGAGTGAGAAAATTAGCCATGGTCAAAACCTTCCTAAATTATTGATGAACAAACCTTACAGGGTTTTGGTTAGGTTCGCAAACCCCATTAGATAGAATTATAGATCAATCCCGCTTGCTGACGAAATTCCGAGGGAAATAACCGATAATCTGTATGAGAATAGATTTTCTCATAAAAATTCCGATCATTTGCTCGTCCTTGCTGCATATTTTGACAGGTTTTTTGTTGAGTATGGAGTCTAAAATAAGATAGAGTTTCTTCGACGAAACCGACTTTAAATTGTGCCAATATTCTCCACCATAAATCTAAATCGACTAATTGATTTAATTGGGGGTCAAAACCAGCTATAGTTTTAAATATTGATTTTCTTAATAATACGGTGCTGGGTTCGCCGATTTTATTAATCGGATGTTGCCATAAATTCGGATCGTTTAAAAGGTCTTTTCCCCATTGAATAGTTTTTAAATTAGACCAACTTTGATGTAAATTAGCGAATTGTTGATAAACTGCAATTAATTCTAAATTAATATTTTCTTGCTCAAGAAAAAACATTTCTCTAGGGGAAAAAACTAATCCAATATCGGGATCGATTTCGGCTAAATTAACCATTTTTTCAATACAGTTAGGCATTAAAATATCATCTTGATAGACAAATTTAATATATTTACCCTTGGATTGATCAATACAAAAATTACTATTTTCCGCTAACCCTAAAGTTTGATGAGTTAAAATATTAATAGGAATAGAAGTTTGGGTTTGAAAAGATTGGGCGATCGCGATCGTATTATCGGAGGAATGATCATCAGAAATAATTAATTCTATTGCCGAATAGGTTTGAGATAAAATACTAGATATCGCTTCAGCAATAAATTTTTCTCCGTTATAACTCGGAATACAAACACTAACTAAAGGTAATTCTGGATTAAAACTATAATTAAATTTAACCTCACATATCTTTTCAGAAAGTTGATTAATAATTAAATTATTTTGACTATTTCTAAATCCTAAAAACCCAGTTTCTTCAAGGAAACGATTTTTTAATATAACTTCCATTTCCCAAATTTCTTTTCTAAAAATAGCTCCAATTTTTACCCCTTCTCGCTCATCTTCAAAATTTGTTAATTCTTGAATTTGATTAACTCCATCAACCTCTAAATTATTATCTAAAATATTAATAGCTTCTGCCAAACCTTTCGGATACAAGATCACCGGATATTGTAGCCAAATAATATAATTACCCCGTGCTTGGGCAATAGCTTGATTAAAAATTTCTTGACTATTAAAATCAGGTTCAAAATATAAAGCCTGATGCTCTTGCAAGTTTAAATAATTCAGAATATCAGTTAACTCAAAATCAAATAAATTGCGATTTACTAAAATAATAAATTCATAACCGCACTCTAAATCATACTCTAAACTCCTAATTATATCTAACAAAAAATCCCCCTGTTGCCAGAAGGGAATAATTATAGATAGTTTTATCTTTTCTATCTCCAAAATATCTTGCATAATCCTTAAACCAGTCCAGCATTAACAACTACAAAGCAGGCAAAACAAACAGTGTACCCCCTACCAAAAAGTAACCCACTTACCCTGCTTCCCCTG
>DATNRE010000485.1:0-4095 GCA_036703685.1 Candidatus Obscuribacterales bacterium | reverse complement strand
ATTCCCTCCCGTTTGGCTTGGTTAAGCTTTTGTCTGAGTTTTATACACTTCTCCAGAAAATCATTAATCCCCGATATACTCCATTCACATCCTGACGCTAGGCTTGTTCGTTTCCCCCCCCGCCATGGCTCAATAAACTTAAAGTTGAGTCGTGTTTCTACCTTCTGGGAAGTTCCTTTGGGGATTAATGGCTCAATGGCTTGCCAATGCTTTAGAATATCCCCAAACGTCACAAACCCTTCTACAGTTACGTTATCTGGTCTATCCATTTTCTATCCATTCCAAAATAAGTGATTAATTTTGGATAGACTACCGAACGATAGAATAAGGGTTTCAGGCTATACCTAGGGTTCGAGTCCCTCCATACTCGTTTTTTTGTTTGCTAAAAAACTCAATCATAGATCACACAAATTTAAAACTGTCAAGTCGGATAAACCAAAAATTCTATATATAAGGAATAGCTAGATTATTTTTTATCCACCCTAACCCGGCTATTGATGGTGCGTCACTCTATTTTCTCCCCCTCTTTTGTTTGGGCGATAGGGGGGAAATGACACCCTTGCAAACAATTAATCAAGGTTGTCCTTTCCTACTACAAAAGAGGGTTAATATTAATAACTAAATTAACGACCTTTGGGTAAAGTAAACCCTTCGGCTGCGGCTCGATATTCCTCAACACCCTCATTAAAATCAATCGGTAAAACAGCGACCACATTTTCATGGGGACGGGGAATAATCACCCAGGTTTCTAATGCCGCACCATAGGCTTTATCGACAGCCGCAATTCCGGCATCCATGGCGGTTTTTACTTCGGAAACATCGCCCCGAATCATAATCGTAAACCGTGCACTCCCTGCCCGAATATAGCCCACCAAAGTTACTCGACCCGCCTTAACCATTGCATCGGCGGCGGCTAAAACCCCGGGAAATCCTTTCGTTTCTAACGCTCCAACTGCTTGTTCTGCCATTGAATTTCTCCTAAATTAACTAGACTTTAAAAGTGTGGAAATTGAATATTTTTCGCAAAATAGAAATTATCTTAAGTGCGAAAACGTTCACTCAGTTCTGTGTAACCAATAGACATAACATCCACAATGTTCTCAGGGGGGTTGGGAACAACGTAGTAAGTAATCACCGAACAGCCAAACGTCTTTTCTGCCGCTTCAACACCAGCTTGTACAGCAGGAACCACCTCCGATGTTGGGCCACGAACTGCCACTATAAATTCACCCCGTTCTGCTAAATCATAGTAAACCAGGGTAACTCGCGCAGCCTTGACCATCGCATCTGCTGCGGCTAAAATCCCCGGAAAACCCAGGGCTTGTATGACACCCACTGCCTCTGGCATTGAAGTCTCCTAGTAAAAACGAAACCGATCAAGATCATTGTACGACTCAATGGCACGTCAAGATAGGTTTACTGTTGTTAGCTATCCGGGGGCTGTTGAGCGTAAAATGGATATTATGAAGTAATGATCAATTGAATATGACTCAAGCTCAAGTAAGATTTCAAAATTTTGAAGAATACTTATCTTTTGATGATGGTACAGAAAACTTGTATGAACTATTCAATGGAGAATTAATTCAAGTGCCTCCCGAGTCAGGAAAAAATGTTGCAATTGCTGGATTTTTGTTTGTACAATTTGCCTTGCTAATCGGTCATTTAAGAATCAGAGGACAGGGTTTAGAACTAGAGGTCAGAGGAGAACCCAAAAACCGCTATCCAGACCTAACAATTATTCGAGAGGAACATATCGAACAATTAGAAAATCGCAATACATTACGTTTTTTTATGGCTCCTCCTTTAGTTGTTATGGAAGTAGTTAGTCCTGGGGAATTACAAAGAGATAGAGATTATATTGCCAAAAGAATGCAATACCAAGATCGAGCAATTCCTGAATATTGGATTATTGATCCACAATTACAAACCGTATTAGTATTAAATTTGGTCAATAATTTTTATACGGAAATCGGCACATTTCAAGGAAGAGATCGCATTTTTTCCTCACAATTCACCAACATCAACCTAACCGCCGACCAAATCTTTATTGCCAGTTATCAATAAAAAAATAGACGGCAATATTAACAACCATCTATAACTCTTTAATACCCCTGAGTGCCTTTGTGGTTTCTTAAATCACAGAAAATTGTTTTAATTCCCCAGGAATAACCGCCCCTTTTTCTGTTATAATAGCAGTAATTAATTCCGCCGGAGTCACATCAAAAGCCGGATTAAAAAATTCCACTCCTTCGGGACAAATACGAGTAGTTCCTACCTGATAAAGTTCCGTAGGATCTCGTTCTTCAATCGGAATTTCATCCCCGGTTGCTAATTTAAAATCCACCGTTGATAAGGGTGCAGCCACAAAGAAAGGAACGTTGTGGGCCTTAGCCACAATGGCTAAACTATAGGTGCCAATTTTATTCGCCGCATCGCCATTGGCGGTAATTCGATCAGCCCCCACAATGACCCCATGAATTAACCCCTGTTTCATACAATGGGCTGCCATATTATCGGAAATTAATGTGACTGGAATTTGATCTTGTACGCACTCCCAAGTGGTTAATTTAGCTCCTTGTAACCGGGGGCGAGTTTCATCGGCATACACTCGATTTAACCGTCCTGAATTCCAAGCCGAACGAATCACTCCTAAAGCGGTTCCATACCCTCCCGTGGCTAAGGAACCCGTGTTACAATGGGTAAGAATATTGAGCTTTTCGGGGGTTTTAGGTAATACTATTAAACCTGCTTCTCCAATAGCAAAACAGGTTTTAATATCGTCTTCCCGAATAGTATTGGCTTTTTCTAATAAAGCTGTTTTAATCTCCTCAATTGTGCCGGGGGTTTCGGTTGCCGTTTGCAACATTTGATCAATTGCCCAAAACAAATTGACCGCCGTAGGACGGGTCGCCCGCAGGACTTGGGCGATGGGTTCTAGTTGGTTCAAAAATTCCTGACGGTCTGAGGTTTGAATCTCCCTCGCCCCTAAATATAACCCATAGGCGGCGGCAATTCCAATGGCGGGTGCCCCCCGAACAATCATGGTTTTAATGGCATCTGCCATCTGTTGATAGGTGGTAATTTCTACGCGGGTATATTCATCGGGGAGACGGGTTTGGTCAATGAGGGAAGCGCGATCGCTTTCCCAAATAATCGGATAAACTTGAGTTAGAGTTGAGGTCATTTTTAGAGTTAAACTTGATAGTAGAATATTGTTGCCACTTATTTAATTATAAGTCTAAATTGAACGTTAATAACGTAAAACTGACTCGTTAATTTTGGGTTTGTAATAGCTGTGATGCTGTCAAAGGATAGGACTGGTTATAGTCTGATAAGAAGGCAGAATTTATCACCCTATCCCCGGTAAAAATAGCCTGTTCATAGAGTCCCGTTACTAAACTAAAGACGGTAATCTGTTGTTGGATGGGGTCAATAATCCAATATTCAGGAATTCCTCGAGCTTGATATTGTGATCGTTTATAACGATAGTCTCGCTGTTGATTTTCCTGACCGGGACTGACAACCTCCACCACCATTTCAGGGGGTGGCATATCTAGGGTAATTAAAGAGCGACTTGCCCCCTCCATCACCTGTACTAAGGTTTCTGTTAATACCATTAAATCAGGAATTCTTACCGTAGTTCGACTTCCCATCACCACTAATTCAGTTTTTAGGGTTAACCGAGAAAAGGAAACACCTAATTGTAGAAAATAGGCAAACAAAAAACAAGCAATACGTCGATTAATTTCGCTTTCAGGTGGCATTAATAGAAGTCTCCCATCCTCTAGCTCATAACCAGCATCGGTATCCTGATCATAATTGAGAAACTCCTGCAAGGACATGATTTTTTCAGTCGTTGCATGGGTCATCGTGGCCTGTCCTCCCATCAACCTATCGGGTGATCTTGATCTATTATAATCAAAATTAGGTTAAATTGAGTTTAAGTTTTAATCTTGTCCAAATCTGACTAATTTTATAGCGAAAATATTTAAACCCTGCTTTATATAATCGTTTAAAATCATAGTCAAATAAAATAGCCATCATATCTTCTAAAGATAAATCCCTTAAATAATAGACTCCTTTATCAATAGATTG
>DATNRE010000484.1:0-5691 GCA_036703685.1 Candidatus Obscuribacterales bacterium | reverse complement strand
TAATTGTAAATCATCTTTAGATTTAGCTGAAATCCTAACAGAATCTCCCTGAATAGATGCTTGTAACTTTTTAAATTCATCCTTAATCAATTTAGTGATTTGTTTTGATACTTCTTGAGTTAAACCCTTTCTGAGTTTAATTTCCTGTCTAACTCGATTACCACTGGCAGATTCCACCTTTCCATAATCAAAAATCTTCAAAGAAAGATTACGTTTAGCGGATTTAGTTTGCAAAATTGTATGGATCGCATCCAGGGTAAACTCGCTATCGGTATTAACAATAATCGCAGTTTCCCCTAATTCTAGGGTAGTCTTAGTATCTTTCAAATCATAACGGCTTTTAATTTCCCGTTCGGTTTGATCCACCGCATTCACTAATTCCTGTCGATCAAAATCACTAACAATATCAAATGAATAAGTAGAAGCCATAGTCAATTGCAATTATTTAATAAAAAAATTTATCAGCGTAAAGACGTGCCAAGAGCGCGTCTGTACGAGTGACCGATTCAACATGGGTATTAACGGCTAATCCAAATAGAATAGAGTCACAATTTTTCGCTGATTTTCCGCCTCCTCACAGGTACTCAAAAGGGTGACACTATCATGGTAGGCAAAACAGATTAACTGTTGACACCGAGAAATAATCTCTTGGTTGCAAAACCCACTCGCTTCAGCTAAGGATAAATCGTCACCCTTGGGATTTTCCACCACATGAATCACTTCTTCCAACTGCTGACGGGACTCCCTCGGCTGACGTTTCATACTTTGGGGCAAAATCACCGTCAACAAATTGGGGTTAGCCCGCATCGCGCCTCGGATGGCCGCCGCGTTCGTTCCCGTTGAACCCGATGTAATCAAATGATTCCCTTCTAAAACCAAGGCATAACTCATCATCTCGATCAAGTTTTGATGGGTTAGGGGAATATGGCGGGAACCCAACAAAGCAACACGCTTGGAGCCAGTTTGTTGAATGGCTGCCAATTCTTCTAAAAAGTCATCTACTTTCGGCAGATTGATAGATTGGTTCAAGGATAATTACAAAATATAATCAGGACAATCCTGTAGATTCTAGCAAATTCAGCGACAATTATTCGGAGTGCAACTAAAGTTTTTATCTGATTTCATTAACGGCGATCATTATGACAGCAACAACGGCTCAACCGACCTGGAATCAACAGTTTACCACCCCCGCCACCGAGTTTCCGCCCACGCCCTTAAGGGTTTTGTCGGGAAAAATCCCCCCAGGGTTACGGGGTTCTCTGTATCGCAATGGCCCAGGACGATTGGCACGGGGAGGACACCGAGTTGGACATTGGTTTGATGGAGATGGGGCAATTTTGGGCGTTCATTTCAGCGAAAAAGGGGCCACCGGGGTCTATCGTTATGTGAAAACCGCCGGCTATCAAGAGGAAGAACAACAAAACCGCTTTATTTATGGCGGCTATGGAATGAAACCCTCGGGAAACCTGTGGGAGCGTTTTCGGAAACCCCTCAAAAATGCGGCGAATACTTCGGTTTTAGCTTTACCCGATAAATTACTAGCCTTGTGGGAAGGGGGACAACCCCATCGTTTAGATTTAGAAACCTTAGAAACCCAGGGACTGGACAACCTCCAGGGGTTAGCCGAAAATACCCCCTATTCTGCCCACCCTAAAATTGATCCTGAAACCGGGGATATTTTTAATTTTGGGCAAATTTTGGGGCCGACTCCTGAGTTAATTTTGTATCGGAGCGATCGCACGGGTAACATCAAACAACATAATAAAATTCCTCTGGATGGAATTTCAGTGATTCATGATTTTGTCCTGGCGGGTGAATATTTAATTTTTGTAATTCCCCCACTGCGGTTAAAACTTTTACCCGTATTTCTTCAGTTAAAATCTTTCAGTGAGGCCCTCTCCTGGCAACCCCAAACCCCCAGCCAAATTTTAATTATTGATCGTCATAATTTAACCTTAGTTAATCGGATTGAAACCGAACCTTGGTTTCAGTGGCATTTTAGCAATGGTTACGTCGCCGCAGATGGAACCGTAATTGTTGATTTTATCCGATATCAAGATTTCCAAACCAATCAATATTTAAAAGAAGTGGCTACCGGAAACACTCAAACCTTAGCCAAATCTACCCTATGGCGGATGATATTACAACCTCAAACAGGTAAATTATTGCAACTGGAAGAACTCTGCGATCGCCATTGTGAATTCCCCTCGGTCAACCCCCAAGAAGTGGGAAAAAAAGCTCAATTTACCTATTTATCCCTGCATCAATCCGGTATTAATCCGGCGGTAGAAATGTTTGGTACTATCGGACGTTTTAATCATCAAACCCAAACCTTAACTACCGCCAATTTAGGAGAAAATCGTTATCCGATGGAACCTTTATTTGTTCAAGATCGTGATCATCCTCAACAGGGTTGGGTTTTAACCATTGTTTATGATGCTCGGCAAAATTCCAGCGAAGTTTGGATATTTGATGCCCAATCTTTAGACACGGAACCTGTTTGTCGGTTAGGATTACCCCAGGTAGTTCCGAATGGATTTCATGGAACTTGGAAACCGGCGACTTAGGTTTCTATAGTTAGAGTGAATTGGTGCGGGTATAACCTCACCAATATGTAAAAATAATAAACAAATAAGAAAACGTATCCGGCACAAAGTATGGCTGTGGAGTCTCGATATCATCCTGCATCCCTCGAACAAAAGTGGCAACAAACCTGGGAAGAACAGGGGTTGTATAAAACCCCAACCGATAAAAACCGGCCCAAATTTTACGCACTCTCCATGTTCCCCTATCCGTCGGGGAGTCTACACATGGGTCACGTTCGCAATTATACCATTACTGACGTGATCGCCCGACTCAAACGGATGCAAGGCTATCGTGTCTTACATCCGATGGGGTGGGACGCCTTTGGACTCCCTGCCGAAAATGCCGCCATTGACCGAGGAATTCCGCCGGCGGAATGGACATATCAAAATATTGCCCAAATGCGGGAACAACTGCAAAAATTAGGGTTCTCCATTGATTGGGAAAAGGAAGTCACCACCTGTTCCCCGGACTATTACCGTTGGACACAATGGCTGTTTTTACAATTCTATAAGTGCGGACTCGCCTATCAAAAAGAAGCCGCCGTTAATTGGGATCCAATTGATCAAACTGTTCTTGCTAATGAACAAGTTGATAATGAGGGAAGATCCTGGCGGTCTGGGGCTATTGTTGAACAGAAATTATTGCGGCAATGGTTCCTAAAAATTACCGATTATGCTAACGAATTGCTCAATGATTTAGAGCATTTAAACGGCTGGCCAGAACGGGTTAAATTAATGCAAGCTAACTGGATCGGACAATCCATTGGGGCGCAGTTAGAATTTCCGATCATTGGGTTAGATGAAAACATTGCGGTTTTTACCACCCGTCCCGATACGGTTTATGGGGTTTCCTATGTGGTATTAGCCCCGGAACATCCCTTAGTTGCTCAGGTAACAACTCCCGAACAAAAAGCCGCCGTAGAAGCATTTATTCAGGAGGTTAAAAACGAAAGTCAAACCGATCGCACTTCTGAAGATAAACCGAAACGCGGCGTTCCTACCGGGGGAAAAGTCATTAATCCTTTTAATGAAGAAGAAATTCCGATTTGGATTGCGGATTATGTTTTATATGGATATGGAACAGGCGCAGTGATGGGAGTTCCGGCCCATGATGTTCGGGATTTTCAATTTGCCACTCAATACGATTTACCGATCAAACAGGTGATTGTTCCTGATGATGCGGATAATGATAATGAGGAAAATGATCGGATCACAACCGCCTATACGGGGACAGGAATTTTAGTCGAATCCTGTAATTTTAGTGGGGAACATTCCGAACACGCCAAACAAGCAATTATTGACTATGCAGAAGATGAAGGATATGGCAAAGGAATTATTCAATATCGCCTCAGAGATTGGTTGATTTCCCGTCAACGTTATTGGGGAACTCCGATCCCCATTATTCATTGTCCTGAATGTGGAGCCGTGGCCGTTCCCGATCAGGATTTACCCGTAAAATTGCCGGAAAATGTTAAATTTAGTGGTCGAGGTTTATCTCCTTTAGCCCAATTAGAAGATTGGATTAATGTGCCTTGTCCGAGTTGTGGAACTCCTGCTAAACGGGAAACCGATACCATGGATACTTTTATTGATTCTTCGTGGTATTATCTGCGCTATCCTGATGCCAAAAATGATCAACAAGTCTTCAATCCAGCTATTACTAATGATTGGATGGGAGTTGATCAATATGTGGGTGGTATTGAACACGCCATTTTGCATTTATTGTATTCTCGATTCTTCACAAAAGTGGTGCGCGATCGCGGATTATTACATTGTAAAGAGCCCTTTGAAAAGTTATTAACTCAAGGGATGGTGCAGGGAATTACTTATAAAAACCGCACCACAGGTAAGTATTTTTCCGCTTCCCAAGTGAGTCCCAGTAATCCCCAAGATCCGACCACGGGAGAAAAGTTAGAAGTCTTCTATGAGAAGATGTCTAAATCTAAATATAATGGGGTTGATCCGTTAGAAGTGATGGGCAAATATGGGGCCGATACCGCCCGAATGTTCATTCTATTTAAAGCTCCTCCTGAGAAGGATTTAGAATGGGATGATGCCGATGTTGAGGGACAATTTCGCTTCTTAAATCGGGTTTGGAGAATTGTTACCGAATTTGCTGAAATTACCACTTCTAAACCTAAGAATCGAGAATTAACTAAAGTCGAAAAAGACTTAAAACGGGCGATTCATACGGCGATTAAAGAAGTCAGCGAGGATTTAAACGGAGACTATCAATTTAATACGGCGGTATCTGAATTGATGAAACTCAGTAATGCTTTATCAGAGGCGAATTGTAAAGAGTCTATCGTTTATTCTGAAGGCATTGAAACCCTGTTGAAATTATTAGCTCCCTTTGCTCCCCATATGGCGGAGGAATTATGGCAAATCATTGGAAAAACGGGTTCAATTCATACTCAAATATGGCCTGAGCATGAGCCAGAAGCCTTAGTAGTCGATGAAATTACCTTGGTGATTCAAATTAATGGAAAAACCCGAGGGACGCTGCAAGTCCCAGCAACGGCCGATCACCAAACTTTGGAAGAATATGCCCGAAATTCTGAAGTCAGTCAACGTCATATTGGCGATAAAACCATTAAAAAAGTGATTGTTGTCCCGGGAAAATTAGTTAATTTCGTTGTAGTCTAACTCGGCAGGGTTAAAATACTTTAAGATTCCCCCAAATTTTTCCGGTTTGGGGGTTTTTTATTCAGAATAAATGAGGAATTGGGATTGATAGCACCAGACTGGGGAACGGACACAATATATTCTAAATTTGATATCATGGACAATACGGATAATCAGGCAATCACAAAAAACCGTTTACAAGTCTCAAATTTTGCGTCGGTAGCTTGATCAGGAAGGGATAAGAAGCTCAAGAATTTTGGTATAGCTTGCTTATCTTTAATCAAGTTTAGTCTTTCTATAAAAAATCACCTGTTCTGAATTTTTGAAAAAGGAAATTTCATGTTTAATAATAGCAAAAAATTTTATGAGCAAGGTTTAACAAAGGCACGCCAAGGGAATTATCAGGGTGCTTTGAAAGATTTTGATCAAGTGATTAAATTAAACCCTAATTATGCTAGTGCTTATAATAATAGGGGTCTGG
>DATNRE010000483.1:0-4875 GCA_036703685.1 Candidatus Obscuribacterales bacterium | reverse complement strand
ATAGCCCTGTTCTAATAATTTAGGAATAATTTCTTGGGCTGTTTTTGCCACATCTTTTCCGCCAAAACAGCCATCATGGAGGACAATAATTGACCCATTTTTTGTCTGTTTAATCACTCGATGGCTAACAACTTTAATCCCAGGATGTACCCAATCTTCAGGTACAACACTCCACATCACGGGACGATATCCCCAAGTGGTTAATAAATCTAAAGTCCGGGGTAAAAATACACCGTTAGGAGGACGCACATCGGGGATTAATTCCGGTTCCAAACCACAGGCATTAAAAATTGCTGTTTTAGTTCTTTCTAAACTTTGTTTTAAGGCAATTTCTGTTAAAAAAGGAAAGGAATCATGTTGATAACCATGTAACCCGATCCAATGACCTTTTTGATAAACCGCTTGGGCAATTTCAGGATATTTTTCCACCTCTTTTCCTAACCAAAAAAAACTTGCTGTCACTTGAAAGTGTTCTAAAACTTTTAATAACTCTAAGGTATATTTAGGGTGCGGCCCATCATCAAAGGTTAAGCAAATTTCCGGTTGAGATAAATTTCCAGTCCAAAGACAAAGGGGAAAATTTGGGGTTAAAAGCGGATGTAAATAGGGGAAAAATGAGGCAAATTGTAGTTTAAACTTGAAAGGGTTGTTCATAGAGGTTAAAGTTTACAAATCTTTGTATAAACCAGTGGGTATTGAGTTAAAAAAAATGTACCATATTAATCATTAATTCATGGGTCAATCTGAGATGAAAAAATCCGTTTGTACAACCTGTGGCTATACCTACGATCCCGAATACGGTGATTTAGATGGCGGGATTGATCCAGGTACACCCTTTGAAGATATCCCCGAAGACTGGATTTGTCCACTGTGTAGCACTGAAAAAAAAGATTTTGAACTAGAAAATATAGAGGGTTAATTTGTCTAGTATACAGCCTTTAAAAGTGATTGTGATTGGCGGAGGAGCCGCGGGTTTTTTTGGAGCCATTAGTTGTGCAAATCACCATACCCAGACTCAAGTAATTTTACTCGAAGCTGGACAACAAACCCTGGCTAAAGTGAGGATTTCTGGGGGAGGACGGTGTAATGTCACCCATGCTTGTTTTGAACCGACTCAATTTGTGCAGAATTACCCCCGGGGAAGTAAGGCTTTACGGGGTGCTTTTAGTCGATTTCAAGCTAAAAATACCGTTGAATGGTTTGCGAGTCATGGGGTGAAATTAAAAACAGAATCCGACGGGCGAATGTTCCCGACCACAGACGATTCTGCTACAATTGTTAACTGCTTAATTCGGGTCGCAGAACAGGCGGGAGTCAGGATTAAAACTCAAGCTGCGGTGGCTTCTATTTCCTACAATAATTCTAATTCCCATGCTTTTAAAGTTCAACTAAAATCAGGGGAAGTTTTAGAAGCAGATCGGCTTTTATTAGCAACAGGAAGTAACCCCTCGGGTTATAAATTTGCTAAATCTTTAGGACATACAATTATTCAGCCCGTTCCCTCTTTATTTACCTTTAATCTTAAAGACAAAAGACTAGAAGATTTAGCCGGAGTTTCTGTTAGTTTGGCGCGGGTTAAACTTCCCCAAGCCAAACTAGAACAAACCGGGCCATTATTAATTACCCATTGGGGATTAAGTGGGCCAGCAATTTTAAAATTATCGGCTTGGGGGGCGAGGGTTTTATATGATTGTAATTATAAATCCCCCCTGCAAATTAATTGGCTTCCCCAGGAAAATCCCGAACAGTTAAAGAAAAAATTATTCACCTTAAAATCAAAATTTCCTAATCGTTTAATTTCGGCTAATTGTCCCGTTGATTTACCTCGTCGGTTGTGGAAACAGTTAGTTGATTATGTTGGCATTGATGAGGAAAAACGCTGGTCAGAAATTTCTAATAAATCTCTTAATCAACTAATTCAAGAATTAACCCAAGGAACTTATAATATTAAGGGAAAGGGCGTTTTTAAGGAAGAATTTGTCACCTGTGGCGGGGTAAACTTAAAAGAAGTTGATTTTAAAACCATGGAAAGTCGTTGTTGTCCTGGGTTATATTTAGCCGGAGAAATTTTAGATATTGATGGTGTTACGGGAGGATTTAATTTTCAAAGTGCCTGGACAACCGGATGGCTGGCAGGAAAATCAGTTATCAGTTATCAGTCATCAGTTATCAGTTGTTAGTTGTCAGTTATTAGTTATCAGTCATCAGTCATCAGTCATCAGTTGTTAGTTGTCAGTTAAGTGCTGGTGCAAAATAAATTACCTACAGGACTTACGCAAAACAACCATATCTAGCAGGGGCGAACGGCCGTTCGCCCCTACAGATGGTGTATAATTGGGTATTCTGCGTAAGTCCTAATCTAGATAATAAATAACGAATAACTCTTAAACTGATAACTCTTAAACTGATAACTCTTAAACTGATAACTCTTAAACTGATAACTTTTAAACTGATAACTCTTAAACTGATAACTCTTAAACTGATAACTTTTAAACTGATAACTTTTAAACTGATAACTTTTAAACTGATAACTGATGACTGATAACTGATGACTGATTTAAAGTCTTTCTAGTAATTCTTTTTTCTTGGCTTGAAATTCTTCTTCGGTTAAAATTCCTTGGGATTTAAGTTTTCCTAGCTTTTCTATGGCTTGATAGATGTCTCCGGCTTGATCTTTTTCCTTTTCTAAATCAGAAACATAGGATTTTCCCTGTTGAAAAGCACTATCATAAGCGGTTTTAAGTTGGTCTTCAACGAAATTATTTAAAGTTCCTGAGTTAGAAAAATGATTGATGGCAACTTG
Source organism: Candidatus Obscuribacterales bacterium (assembly GCA_036703685.1). Taxonomy (GTDB): domain Bacteria; phylum Cyanobacteriota; class Cyanobacteriia; order Cyanobacteriales; family Microcoleaceae; genus Planktothrix. The sequence continues at coordinate 2,072 of DATNRE010000483.1, read as the reverse complement.
TCCTAGGGCATAGGTCGAAGCCCCGGAAGTCAAGGACATGGACGCACCGCCTATAATTGTTCCAATTCCCGGAATAGCTTTAACAAAACTCGCTCCTAAACTGGCAATAGTGGTTCCCGTTAAGGCAGAAACAAAGGCTTTTCCGGTACTTTCTGAATAGTTAACTTGATACAAACGGGCTAATTGCTGTAACATTTCTAATTGAATTGCCGTTACCGCCGCAAAATCAACCAAGGGTAAGGGAATTAAGCCCCCTCCCATGGCCCACAAAACATGAGTACGAATGATTGCGTCTGCTTGAGATCTTTGACTCATTGTTACCACCTAATTAAGTGATTACTAACCCAAGAATATTCTAACTTGATTATTACCTTAATAGGGTAATTATCATAATTTGTTTCCCTACTCCCTATTGCCTATTGCCTATTGCCTATTGCCTATTCCCTATTTATGATCAAATTTTGGGTTTTCCGTCCTCTGATTTGGGAATATCTGGACAGGAATTTGTGGTTTTCAACTGATAGCCTTGTTTTTCCATGATCTCTACAAAATGAGTCGGATCTTGATGATTATTTTCCGGTAAAATTTCAGTAGGATGATTTTTTAAATCCTGTCTTTTGTGTTTGAGTTTAGATTGTTTTCCCATGATGTTAATGCTTTTATAATTCATGAAAATAATGGTATAATAATTATAACACTTTCAACTATTTTAATTTTCTATATGATGGGTTATCTCAAGGGAAACGTTGCCGATCTACAAAAAGGAAATGGAAATCGAATTACCCTATTAATCGAGGTTAATAATATTGGGTATGAAGTGCAAATTTTACCTAAAATGAGAGGAGAATTACCGGCCGTTGGGGAGTCAGTGCAGATTTTTACCCATTTACAAGTGCGCGAAGATCAAATAGTTTTATATGGTTTTTCTACCCTAGCAGAACGGGATTTGTTTCGCCAATTAATTAGCGTTAGTGGTATCGGAACTCAACTGGCGATCGCCCTTTTAGATACCCTGGGACTCCAAGATCTAATTCAAGCGATCGTCGGCGGCAATACTCGGGTTTTAGCCAAAACCCCCGGCGTCGGCAGCAAAACCGCAGAACGCATCGCCCTAGAACTAAAAACCAAACTCTCGGAATGGCGACAACAAGCGGGAATGCTTTCCTCTGTCCCCTCCGGTATTTCCCCCCAAATTCAAGAGGAAGTCGAAATGACCTTACTGGCCCTGGGTTACACCGGAGCCGAAGTCATGCAAGCCTTACAAGTGATTAGTCAAGATTCTAGCCTAGCCAAACAAACCAATTCCGATGAATGGATCAGAAGTGCGATCGCCTGGTTAAGTCAAGGAACTTGAGAACTAAGCTGTTAATTATCTAAATTTTCGAGACGATCCAAGCCAGTAAGGGGTTTCAGCCTCTAAAATATGCAGTTTAAATGCTCAACAGCTTACCCGGTAATACTCACCAGAAAAACATGGGAAGGTTGGAAGCCTCGTCTCTTTAGAGCGAGGAGGAAAACCGACCCAAGCGGTTTTAACCGCCTAGTGTTTTTGAAAGCCATAAGAATAACCATCCTTTTTATGAATTGATTGACAATATTTATGGCTAATTCCTGTTATCCTTCCATTTGGAGTGGCAATATCAAAACTGCCGGATGCACGACAAAGAACTCGACCCAAGTAGAAACCTACTTTCTTACCTGCTGTAACGGTGGCCGTGATAATATCACCAGTCTGAAAGCCTTTGTGAATCTGTATTCGTGAGCGATGCCGTGTAGGAAATCCGTATTTATTTGTCCCACACATTTGACGAGTTCCACGTCCTGTTGCCTTAATCTGAATAGGTTGATTTGTCACTAATGTTAAAGACTCAATTTGCCCAACACAAGAAGCATCTATCCAATGAGTTTTAGGTAAATTCAATCGAGTTCGATTGAACTTCGTCAAACCACCTGAACCCGTTGAAATAGGTAAACCCATTTCTTTCAATTTATTAAATAATGCCCACCGAGTTGAATTAACTGCGGTTGCATCTTTTTGCCAAACCCCTAGACATTTTCTGAGATTGTGCTAC
>DATNRE010000482.1:0-10598 GCA_036703685.1 Candidatus Obscuribacterales bacterium | reverse complement strand
TTACCGTATTATCTAATCCTAACGGATTGCCAATGGCGATCGCTAATTCCCCGGGTTGTAAAGTCTCATAATTACCAGTTGTTAAAGTTGGTAAATTATCCGCTTGAATTTGAATTACCGCCACATCGGTTACTGGGTCAGTACCCACGACTTTTCCTTCAAATTGACGACCATCTTTTAAGACAACCGATACCTTTGTTGCCCCATCGACAACGTGGGCATTAGTAATAATTCGACCATCAGAATTAACAATAAATCCTGACCCGGAACCCCGAACTATTTCCTGTTGAGGCGCGTTGGGCATTTGGGAACCAAAGAAACGCTCAAAAAACGGATCATTAAACGGTTGGGGGATCTGATTTTCAATGGTTTTGGTGGCATTAATTCGGACAACTGCTGGCCCAAAACGCTGTACCACGGAAGCCACGAGGTCGGGAGTGGTAATTGTCCCCGGGTTGGTACTGACCGGGACTGGGAGGGCGGTCGGAGGTACGGGAGATGTCACCGTCGGGGGGATGGGTTGGGGGCGCTGGAGTTGAGGTAGAATAGACATCCCGGCAATTCCCGCCCCTACCCCTAATAAAATTAAAGATAGGGAAGTTAAAGATTGGGTTCTCGGATGTTGAGTCGGACGGGGTGTTTCCGTCCATTCTAAACGGGAGGACTCTAGGGGAGAGTTTAAAGCATCAAAATCAGATTTCATATGAATACCTCTATTTATAAGGATTAAAGGAGTTGTTCGGTGTTTTGCCCCGATACTTTTTAAGTTACAGGTTGAATATGACATTACTGTGGCAAAGGTATGACGCCCAGATGAAGATTTTAGTATTAAGCAGAATTAAGTAATTTTACGGATTGTCAGTTGAATTGATCACAAACTGCTAGGGTTGACCGATTTAGTTTTGGCTGTATTCAGGTTTCTCCTTGATTAGATCAGAACCATCAATTTGTTAATAAAGGGTGTAGAATTATGATAAAATAAATCAAATAGCTTATGATTGAATTTTTGATTTTTTAAATCATTGAAATTTAGATACTGATTCCTTCATAATTAATTTTAAACTTTCCCCCAATATTGATAATGATTGATTTTGCAAATTCAGAATCTCCCTTGGGAAGCATTTTATTAGTAGATGACAAACCTGATAATTTAAGACTATTATCTACAATGTTAACGGAACATCAATATGAAGTTAGGCGGGTAACAAAAGGGGTCATGGCCTTAAAAACAGCTAAAGCGGCACCGCCGGATTTAATTCTTCTGGATATTAAGTTACCCGATATTGACGGATATCAAGTTTGTGAATCCCTCAAATCCGATCAGATGACGGCGGAAATTCCGATTATTTTTATTAGTGCTTTAGATAATGTTTTGGATAAAGTTAAAGCCTTTAGTGTGGGAGGAGTTGATTATATTACTAAACCTTTTCAGGTGGAGGAAGTATTAGTCAGAGTTAAAAATCACTTAACTTTACGAACTCAACATCAACTTCTTCTAGCACAAAATGAAAGGTTACAACAGGAAATTCAAGCTCGCAAAGTAATAGAAGCAGCTTTACAAAAATCTCAACTAGAATTACAGAAACTTAACCAAGAATTAGATCGGTTAGCCCATTTAGATGGATTGACTCAAACCGCTAACCGACGGCAATTTGATTACTATTTACAGCAGGAATGGGAGCGACTCACTTCTGAACAAAATTTCTTATCCTTAATTATGTGTGACGTCGATTATTTTAAGTCCTATAATGATACCTATGGTCACCAAGCGGGGGATGATTGTTTACGAGCGATCGCCCAAGCAATTAGTCAAGCCATTAGCAGTTCTCCAGGTTTAGTTGCCCGTTATGGGGGAGAAGAATTTGGAATTATTTTACCTCAAACTCAAGCATCAGAAGCCCAGGAAATTGCCGAAAAAATCCAACAGGAAGTGGGAAATTTACAACTAGTTCACGCCGGATCTAAATCCAGTTCTTATATTACTTTAAGTTTAGGGATAACCTCTCTGATTCCTAGCCTAGATTCTAGTCCATTCCTATTGATTGAATTAGCAGATCGCGCTCTCTATCAAGCCAAAAAACAAAGCCGAAATTGTATTGTTACATTACTTCAATAAAGCTATGTCTGAAAATCTACCCCTTTCTCTCCATACAGCCACCCAAGAACAATTGATTGAGGAAGTGATCAATCTACGGAAACAAGTGATACAACTGGAGCAAACCAAGAGTACCGAACCCTATCAAGTGGCGCAACAAAAAGCGTTATTTGCGGTGATTAGTAAAATTAGGGAATCCTTAGATTTAGATAGTATTTTTAAGTCTACAGCCACGGAAGTTCGTCAACTTTTAAATGCCGATCGTGTAGGGATGTATAGGTTTGACTCCGATTCTAAATATGAATGGGGAGAATTTGTTTCTGAAGATGTTTTGCCAGATTTTCGTCCGGCCTTATCCGCCAAAATTAAAGATCATTGTTTTGGAGAACATTATATTAACTATTATCTTCATGGCAAAATTTGGAAATCCGATGATATTTATGACTCAAAATTACCTCGGTGTTATGTGCAGGTATTATCCCAATTTCAGATTAGGGCTAATCTAGTTGTACCCTTACTTAAAGGCAAGGAATTATGGGGATTACTCTGCATTCATCAATGTTCTGGCCCTCGGGAATGGCAAGAGTCAGAAATAGAATTTGTCCGTCAAATTGCCACCCATTTAGGCATTGCCTTACAACACGCTGAATTTGTTAAACAGTTACAAATGCAGTCGGAATATTTAACTCAAGCGGTTAATCAAGCGGTTGAACGAGAAAAAGCCGTGGCTGCAATTATTAATAAAATTCGTCAATCCCTCCAACTGAATACAATTTTTACCACCACAACCCAAGAAGTTTGTCAACTTTTAAAAGCGGATCGAGTAGTCATTTATCGATTTAATTCTGATTGGACTGGGGAATTTTTAGTGGAATCTAAAACAGAAGAATGGAAATCTTTAATTGAAGAACAACAATATGATTTAGAGTTGAAACGCAATGTGAGTGAATGTAGTATCAAGTATTTAGCCAATCTTTCCACCAGCGATAGTTATTTACAGGAAACCCAAGGAGGAAACTTCACCCGGGGGGAAGTATTTAGGGTTTGTAATGATATTTATAAAGCCAATTTTTCCCCCTGCTATATTGAAATCTTAGAAAAATATCAGGCTAAAGCCTATGCAATTATTGCGATTTATCAAGGGAAAAATTTATGGGGTTTATTGGCGGCTTATCAAAATCAAAGCCCTCGACATTGGCAAAAATCGGAAATTAATTTTTTAATTCAAATTGGCGGACAATTAGGTGTAGCCATTCAACAGGCGGAATTACTCGCCCTAGCAGAACAGCAAAAACGAGATTTAGAAACCATATTAGCCGCAGAACTCCATCGTCAATCGGAAAGTTTAATTCAAGAAGCAGAACGAGAAATAGCCCTAGCTCAAGTGATTGATAAAATTCGCCGGACTTTAGATATTAATACTATTTTTGAAACGGCGACGGCGGAAGTTCGTCAACTCTTAAATGCCGATCGAGTAGCGGTGTTTAAATTTAAACCCCATTCCCATTGGAATCAAGGAAAATTTGTCTCAGAAAATGTTTTATCTAACTTTTGTTCTGTCTTAGAAACTCATATAGAAGATCATTGTTTTGGAGAAAGATTTGCTCAGAATTATCCCCTGGGTCATGTTCAGGTTTTACCCAATATTCATCAGGCAGGATTAACAGATTGTTATGTACAGATTTTAGCTCAATTTGAAATTCAGGCTAATTTAGTTGTAGCCTTACTCAAAGGCGATGAATTATGGGGATTATTATGTATTCATCAATGTTCAGAACCCCGTCAATGGCAAAAAAAAGAAATTGAATTTGTACAGAAAATTGCGATACAATTAGGGGTAGCCTTACAACAGGCAGAACTTTTAACCCAAGCCCAACAACGTTCAGAGGAACAGGCAAAAGTTGCCGAACAGGAACGCGCTTTAGCAAGGGTTATTGACCGAATTCGCCAAACCTTAGATATTGATACGATTTTTAGTTCCACCACCCAAGAAGTTCGCCAAATTCTGCAATGCGATCGGGTTGTTGTCTATCATTTTATCTCAGATTGTCTGGGAGAATTTATATTTGAATCTAAGCTTTCTGGAGGCATTCCTTTAGCAGAAGCTGAACATCAAAACCTCTGGTTAGATACCCATTTAAAATACCCCAAAATTAATCAATATCAAAACCATGAACCCTTAATTATTGATGATATTTTAAATATTTCTTTATCGGAATCTACTCTCAGAATATTAGAGGGATTTCAGATCCGTGCGTATATCTTAGTTCCGGTTTTTGTTGGGGAAATTCTCTGGGGATTATTAGGAGCTTATCAACATAGTAATTCCCGTCATTGGGCTTTACGAGAAGTGAGTCTTTTAACCCAAGTTGCTGATCAGTTGGGGGTTGCTATTCAGCAGGCTAAACTCCTGGCTCAACTTCAAGAAGCCAAGGAAACCGCCGATGCTGCAAACCAGGCTAAAAGTGAATTTTTAGCGAATATGAGTCATGAGTTAAGAACCCCTTTAAATGCAATTTTAGGCTTTACCCAAATTTTAGCAAAAAATCACCAATTGAGTTCCGTACAACGGGAATTTTTGGGAATTATTGAACGCAGTGGAGAACATTTACTCGATTTAATTAATGATGTTTTAGAAATGTCAAAAATTGAAGCTGGACGACTCACCTTAAATGAAACGACTTGTGATCTTTATCATCTATTGAATAGTTTGGAAGAAATGCTAGAATTAAAAGCAGAAACCAAAGGATTAAATTTAATTTTTGAACGAGATCAAACCGTAACTCAATATTTAAAATTAGATGAAAGTAAACTGCGTCAAGTCCTGATTAACCTACTAGGAAACGCGCTCAAATTTACTGAATTTGGATCTGTAATTCTCCGGGTTAAACAAGAAATAAAAAAATTATCAACACAAAAATCCGTGACTATTACCTTTGAAGTAGAGGATACTGGCCCGGGTATTGCTGCCGAAGAAATTGATTTATTATTTGAAGCCTTTGGACAAACGGAAACGGGCAGAAAATCCAAGGAAGGAACGGGTTTAGGCTTACCCATCAGCCAACAATTTGTACAAATGATGGGAGGAGATATTACCGTTAATAGTATTTTAGGACAAGGAACAATTGTGAGATTTTTTGTTCAAGCGAGTTTAGCAAAAAGCGAGGATATTCAACCCCAACCGCCTAAAAAATCCGTGATTCGTTTAGCCCCAGGACAACCTAAATATCGGATTTTAGTGGTGGAAGATGCGATCGAAAATCGTCAAGTTTTAGTACAGTTATTATCAATGACTGGGTTTGAAGTTCAAGAAGCGGTTAATGGTCAAGAAGCGATTGAATTGTGGTTAAGTTGGCAACCCCATTTAATTTGGATGGATATGCGAATGCCGGTGATGGATGGGATGCAAGCAACTCGGAGTATTCGAGGTTATTCCCAGAAGGAAAATTCCCCGATTATTATTGCCTTAACTGCCAATGCTTTTGAAGAAGAACGCGCCCAGGTTTTGCAAGCTGGATGTGATGATTTTGTGAGTAAACCCTTCCGAGAGCATATTATTTTTGAAAAAATGGCAACTTATTTAGGATTAGAATATGAATATGCAGACTCCGATGATTCAGGAAATTCAACGGCTAATCTAAAGGGAATCTCCGACCCTTCTAATCTAAGCCTAGATTCTTTAGTATTAATGCCTCCAACTTGGATTCAGGAATTTCATGAAGCGGTACTTTGTACCAAAGAAAAACGGATTTTTGAGTTAATTGAGCAAATCCCTGAACCCTATTCAGCTTTAGGGTTTGCCCTGACAAAATTAGCCAATGAATTTCAATTTGATCAAATTTTAGCAGTGACAGAAACCCTGATCCCGTAGTAAGCCCTTCAGGGTTTCTTGCCTATCTCTAAATAGGGCTGGCTGAAAAAGTAACAGAAACGGAAAAGAATGATTAACTACCGATTTTGCCGAAACTGGGGAATTAAAATTTGTAATTGCGATCGCGCACCCACAAACTAATAGGAATTGCTTTCCCCTGAGAATTAACTTTAACTTCTACAACAAAAGATTGTTGATTATTCCCTTGAGCTTCTGTAATCGTTTCATTAACCTGCTCCCGTTGACTTTCTGGCATATAATATCGTTCTAAACCATATTCAATACTCCATCCCGTTGATTTTCCCTGTAAAGCAATTTGATTTTTAGACAAATTCTGGGGATATTCCGAGCTCACTATTATGGGTTTCCAAGCTGAAGGACGTTGGGATTTTGAGGGGGCTTCCGGCTGTTCTAAGGTGACATAAATTAACGTGCCCTGGGGTAAATATTCTGCCCCTTTAGTAACATCTTGCCAACCCGGAAGTGCTTTGAGAGTATCAACACTGGAAATATCATAACTCAAGATTTGATAATACCCTCGGAAAAAATCATAGGGGTCAACGGGGGCGGTTTGTAAGATGACTGTTGTTCCCGTAATCTGGGTATAAAAGGCTTGGGAAGGAACCGCTAAAATTAGAATTAATTGGAACAGTAAGGGTGTCAAAAATTTCCAAGCTGGAATAGTTTTTTTTGCAGCATTAGACGGGTTTTCAATAGCGGTAGATTGACGATTGCTCAGATCATAAGGATTCATTGTTTTACTCCTAATTGAATTGGAATGATTAACGATTTTGGGTTGGACTGACGGCTGATAAATGGCGTTCAAACCATAATCCAGCCAGAATTACTCCTACACCACATAAGGTAAATACAAAGGCTTTTAGAATCAGTTCCGTATTATATTCAAAGGTACGACTCATGATTTGGGTAACTAATAAAATCATCCCGCCCCAAAAGGCAAAACGCCGAGTTTGGGCAAGTCCAATTCTAATTAATCCCGTTGCCAATATAAACATCTGTACATTAACCAAAAATGTTGCGATTTCAGGAATTTTATTGATTTGTAAATGCCAGAAAAAGATTAATCCTGTTAATCCTAAAAATCCTGCGATAACACCTGTAACCGTATCAAATCCCCATTTATTCGGGTGAATAGCACCGGGTTTAATTAATTGAAACCATTGTAATAAAAGTATTCCTAGAAAGATATAAAAATCAATCAAAAGGAAGTTACTCATGAACATTGAATTGTTTGAATTGTTCTCTAAAAGATCATTCCAAACTCCGTTAAAAGATAAACCAAAAAATACAATACTTAACTGAATAATGGAGAGAGTGCGGGCTGAAGGTTGAAAGGGTCTACTATCAATCATCGGCCATGAAATATCATCATAACTCCACAGTAAAGCGGGGGTAAAAATGAACATAATGGCGAAGATTAATCCTTCGGGTAAACCAGAATTCAGCAGGGGAAGAATACTGATTTGTAAAGCGGGAATTAGTATCAGTAAGGTCATAATAAATAAGACCCGGGACTGACAACGATAGGCCAGGGGAATGAATATAAATCCAGCAATTAAAGGGGTATGTTCTAGGAAGAAATTTAGGAGAGAAAAGGGTTCAGGGGAGAATAATAAAAGTAATAAATTAGATGCTCCACTCCAATAGCCTATGCCGTACAAAAGTAGTCCTAAAAATCCTAAAGAAGTTAATTGCAGACTATACGACATGGCTAAAACACCAATTGCCCACACTAAAAATAGTTCATAAGTAGAACCACTTTGATGAAAAATTTGCCCCATTAAGGCAATATTTGCCCCTAAAATTAAGGCTCCAAATAGTAATAATCCTTGACCTAATTTTTGTTTTCTTCCCACTTCTAAGGAGTCTAATGGTTGCTGCCATAAATAAAACCCAGCGGCATTGACTCCTATAAATAAACTCAGAAGCAGGATGACTTTAACGGTTTTTGACCAGTCCTGCCAGTTAGCTGCCACGAAGGTAATGACACCTAAACCTAATAAAATGCCGCCCAACCCTATTAAAATCATCACAAACCGACTACTGGCGGCGGTTTCAAGATGATTAAATTGATAGCGGGTGACTAACTGTTGATAAACAGAATCATCAATGATTTGTTCTTCTTTCCAGAGTTGGGCTTCGTGACGAAGTTGGCGACGGAATTTTTCGTTGATCATTTGGGGTAATATGAAACAATATTAGGGGAATTTGAGGAATATTTATCCAAAGGATAGAATAGTATTTCGGTTTTAACCTAGATCTTTAGAAAGTACAATTCTGGTTTTAATTTGAAATCAGGTTGAATAGTTAGGGTCTGTGACAGATTTTTAACTTGCACAGGGTAAAAAATACTCAAAATTCTATATAGAAATTATATTTGAGTTGTGTTCAAAATTCGTGATTAACAGGGAACAGGGAATAGGGAACAGGGAACAGGGAACAGAGAAAAGGCAAAAGGCAAAAGGCAAAAGGCAAAAGTCAAAAGGCAACGCCGGATCTGGGAACAGGGAACAGAAATAATACTTTTTGCTGTTTCATATTAGTATTAAAATGTTACAACCTATTTAGAATTGCTATAGTAACTTTTTCTAGGATTCATGGGCTAAAAAAGTTAGCATTTTTTCAAAGACTTGGACGGCTAGATCTATCCCATTATCTCTAGTAAAGATATCATAATTGGGATGGGAATTAGCTTCGATAAACCAATATTGATGATCTTTGTCGATCGCAATATCTAATCCGGTATAGTTTAAATTTAACTCTTGAAAAACAGGTTGACAAAATGTTTCTATTTCTGATATAATTTGAGTGTTTTTAATATGTTTAGCTTGCGCTCCTTCCCAATGTAAAGGGCTTAAATTTCCGGCAAATATTGCCTGACTAATATCTTTTTCATATAGTAGTATTAATTTTTGATTGAAAAAAACGGCTCGATATTCCCGTTGGATTGCTATATACTCTTGAGCAACAGCAATATAATCATAACTTTTATCATGAATGTTAAAAATTGTGGTTAATGCGGTTTCAATTTCCTCAAAACTTTTACATAAAAAAACATTGTGTCCACTGGAACCAGAATTACGTTTAACAATCACGGGAAATGGAAATATCCTCTCAATTTCTTGAGCAATATCAGGAATGGTTTTAAACTTTAAATACTCTTGATATTTCTCATCGCAAAATGGGGAAAGAAAGCCCGATGTTTTCGGAATTTTAATTTTTCCCTTTAAAATGGAGTAAGTATATTCCTTATCTCTGAGAATTTTGAAAACAGATTGATTGACAAAAGGTGTGCTATAATTACAGAAATAATAATTTTTATCGAGTTTAATTTTAATTAGATTCTCATGATCATGGAGAATTTCATAATCAATATTCAGATTCTGGCAAGCCTGAAGTAATAACCTAATATTATTTAACATAAAAATAGTAAGAAATAGGCAATGGGGAATTACGAATTACGAATGGGGGGAAAATCGGCAAATGAAAATCGGAGATGGCTGGAAAGACGCTGTAAAAACGCTTAGGCTATCTCCTAATTCCATGATCCGTAGGGTTACCGTGTTGGAGGATTTCCCTGTACTTGTTGACGACCATTCCGAATCACTCGCATCATTTCATTTAACTGTTGTTCGATACTCCCTAGAACGTGATCTGCATAGTCATCGGCACCGTTTTGAATTTCTTCACATTCTGCCATAGTTCGCGATCGCATTTCCTCCAATTCCTGTTGAAGACGATAACGAATTTGTTCAATTTCAGATAAGGTTTGTTGCTGAAGCGTATCACATTCATGTTGAACCTGTTGGCGCAATTGATCCGCTTCCGATTTTGCTTGTTGAATTAAACCCATCTCATTTAATATTCGAGCGGCTCGTTGTTCAGCCACATCGATAATTTCCTGAGCATATTCTTCCGCTTCTTGCAGAATTTCATCCTTATGACGGACGATAATATCTGACTCTTGAAAAGCACTGGGTAAATTCAATCGAATTAAATCTAATTGATCCAGTAATTGTTCTTCATCGACTAAAGTTCGTCGAGTTAATGGAATTCTAGGACTATCGAGAATCATCTCCTCCAGTCGGTTAAGTTCCCGTTGGATATCAATTCCAGGGGAATTACTGACCGTCGTTTCCGGTTCTACACGGAGTCCATTTTGTTCGGGTTCTAGTCTTGGGGTTGATTCCTGGCGTAACATTTATATAGTTCTTGAGCAACGTGATTAGGAACAAGATGATCAACAGAACCTCCAAATCGGGCTATTTCTTTGACAACACTACTAGATAGGAAGCTATATTCCTTTGAGGTTGCCAAAAATACCGTTTCAATTTCTGTTGATAGGGTTTTATTGATATGAGCCATTTGCAGTTCTAACTCAAAATCTGAAAGAACTCGCAGCCCTCGAATTAACACTTGAGCATTCCTTAGTTTTGCATAGTCTACCGTTAGACCGTCAAAACTGGCTACTTCCAGATTGTTCAGATGTTGGGTACTGTAGCTTATTTGTTCCATCCTTTCCCCTACTGTAAATAAGGGTTTTTTATTAGGATTTCCCAATACCGCCACAATCACCTGTTCAAATAGTTTACAGCCTCGTTCAATGACATC
>DATNRE010000481.1:0-15160 GCA_036703685.1 Candidatus Obscuribacterales bacterium | reverse complement strand
TTATTTTTTATCTTTTTTTCCGTGAGGATGTTCGGGTTTGGGTTCGGCTTCAGAAGACTTTAATGCTTCATCTAAAACGGCTCTAGCTTCTTCTGCTTTCCCCCTAGCTTCTCGATATCTAAGATTAGAAACTGCGAAGTTTTTTAATACCTTAAACCCGTCTTTTAACTCGGTTATTTCTTCCACAGTCACAGGTTGATCTGTAAATAAAATATCAATGGCTTCTCGCACTTTTAAGGCTTCTTCTCGGGATTCCATCATCTTCAATTTCAAAGACGCCAAATTACTCAGAATTTGTACAGCCTCGGAAATTGCATCTTCTTCTTCTAAGGGACTATCATCGGGTTCTTTGACTTCGATAAACTGTTGGGGACTAAAGCCTTCTTCGAGTTCCGTTGGCAGTTTTCCCGTATCCATCAATTCCATCAATTTGTCCATCGCTTTCTCGCGGGCTTGAGGTGAATCTTTGCCTCGGACGGTAAGAACGATTTCTGGACTTTGAGCAAGGGTGTAGCGAACCATATTAACACAAACTGCCTACTATAACTGCTAAGGTCTATTGTAACAAAGATTAGGTTAAGTTTGTCTACAAATTTTGAGTTAATATTTGCAAAAAAATCCCCCTAACCCTTAAAATAGTCTCAAGAAAATAGATTACTATAACTTTAGGTTGAGTTTTAACAATGAAAGAACAACTAATTAAGGGGTTAAATTTAGTTTTGGTAGCCAATGTTTTTTTTGTATTATTTAGTTTTTTTTGGTTAGTGGTTGCCGTTTTAGGACATTCTTTTAAACTCAATTTGGGATTGGATTTATGGTATAAACTTTGGGAACCTGTCTTTACTCCCGCCATTGGAATTTTAATGGGGGGAGCGATTTTGAGTTGGGCAATTGGTAAAATTAATCAATTATTTTTTAGTCCCAAATCTGATTAGTTTTACAATTTATGTTAGGTTCAGAGGTTGTAAAACCCAACCTTTATCTCGTTTCTAGGTTCTACCTAGAAATACTATTAATGTAGGCTCCACCTCCTATTATTTGAGGCAGAGACTCAAGATTAGCGTTCCAATGCAGAGCATTGGAACCAGAGAAACCTCTGAAAAACTAAGGAGTTATCACGAATATTCCCCAAGTTAAAAGGGAAAAAATCAAGATAAAACCCATTCGCCAATAAAAGCGATCGCGTTCATATTTTTGCATTGGTTTTAACCTCCTTTTAATCTGGGGTAATTGAGAAAGTCCTTATTTTTTGAGTTTTTCTCCTAAGAGTTGATTGGTGAGTTTAGGGTCAGCCCGTCCCCCAGTTTTTTTCATGATTTGACCGACAAAAAATCCTTGGAGTTTAGTTTTTCCGGCGTGATATTGTTCTAATTCCTTGGGATTTTCCACCAAAACTTGATCAATAATTTCTGCTAAAGCTGTAGGATCGGATAATTGAATTAACCCTTTAGCTTCCACTAAGGTTTTAGGAGATCCACCTTGAGTTAACAATTCCGGTAATAAATCCTTAGCAATTTTACCGCTAATAGTTCCCGCTTCAATTAAAGCAATTAATTCGGCTAATCCTTCAGGTTTGAGGGCGATTTCCGTCACACTACATTTTTCATTTTTCAGATGGGCTGTGATATCCCCCATAATCCAATTTACCGCTTGTTTAATATTAGCTCCGGCGGCAATTGTGGCTTCAAAATATTCAGAAATTGGGTGATCATCCGTTAATACCCGGGTATCGTAGGGGGATAATCCTAATTCTGATTCATAGCGATGGCGTTTTTCGGCCGGGAGTTCGGGGAGTTGAGATTTCCAGGTTTTAAGTTGTTCAGCAGATACTTGAATCGGGGGAAGATCGGGTTCAGGAAAATAGCGATAATCGCTTGATCCTTCTTTTTTCCGCATACTAATAGTGCGTTGACTCCCTTCTTCCCATAACCGGGTTTCTTGAACAATTTCTTCCCCGGTTTCAATGGCTTTAATTTGTCGTTCAATTTCATGATCAATCGCCCGTTGAATGGCACTAAAAGAGTTCATATTTTTGATTTCAACTTTAGTACCGAACTCTTTTTGTCCCACCGGACGCACGGAAATATTCACATCACATCGCAGGGAGCCCTCTTGCATATTGCCATCACTCACCCCCAAATAACGCACAATGCGGCGCAATTCTTGGGCATATTCCGCGGCTTCTTGTCCCGAACGAATATCGGGTTCAGAGACAATTTCAGCTAAAGCAATCCCCGCCCGATTATAGTCCACCATTGAATAGGTGGAACCGGAAAGGCGATCGCTTCCCCCATGAACTAATTTTCCCGCATCTTCTTCAATATGTAAGCGAGTAATGCCAATGGTTTTGCGGGTAGCACTGCCATCTTCATCGACAATTTCTATTTCTAAATGACCCTTGATGGCAATGGGCAAATCATATTGAGAAATTTGATAATTTTTGGGCAAATCAGGATAAAAATATTGTTTGCGATCAAATTTACTGTAAGGGGCAATTTCACAATTCAGGGCCAACCCGGCTTTGACCGCATATTCTAAGACTTTTTCATTTAAGACCGGGAGTACACCGGGTAATCCCATACAAATTGGGTCAATATTCATATTAGGATCGGCCCCAAATTTCGTGGAAGAATTGGAGAAAATCTTGGTTTCGGTATTCAATTGACAATGGGTTTCTAACCCAATAATCGCTTCGTATTCTGTTTTAACAGGTGCAGTAGCAGTCATAGACATCCATCAGAATTTTTTTAACAACTATTCTCTATAGTATAGCAATTTTCGAGAGATTGTAATATTTTATCCAGACAAAATACTGTAAAATATTCATCTTAAGCTGAGTTTGTATGTTTAACCATGGTAACTTCTGATTCTCCCGTCTTATCACCAGACAAGAAAACGGGGGGTAGCCCTCGTTTAACCATTGAAACCTTTCGAGAAAAATGCCCCATTACTGCGGGAGAAGATGTGATTAAAGGGTTGACTCAAACCCCAAAAACCCTACCACCTAAATATTTTTATGATGATCAGGGTTCATTATTGTTTGAAAAAATTTGTGATTTACCCGAATATTATTTGACCCGAACAGAAACAAAAATTTTACAGAATTATGCTTCAGAAATTGCCCATTTAACTGGCCCCTGTGAAATTGTAGAATTAGGCAGTGGAAGTTCTACAAAAAGTCGGATTCTATTAGACGCTTATCAAAAGTTGGGTCATCCATTGCATTATTTACCCATTGATATTAGTGGCGGAATTTTAGAGCAAACTGCTTATAATCTTTTAGAAAATTACCCAACGCTGCATATTCATGGAATTGTGAGTACCTATGAAACAGCTTTAAAACATCTCAATCCTTCTCCCTTACCTGCCCGAATGATTGGGTTTATTGGCAGTACCTTGGGCAATTTAAAACCCGATGAATGTCATGTTTTCTTTTCCCATATTGTGGAGGCTTTACAACCGGGGGATTATTTTTTATTGGGGGTTGATTTACATAAATCCCCATCAATTTTAGAACCGGCGTATGATGATAGCCAGGGGGTGACAGCAGCATTTAACCTGAATATGTTACGACATTTAAACCATCTATTTGAAGGGAATTTTGATTTACATAACTTTGAACATTGGGCATTTTATAATCAGACCGACCATCAAATTGAAATGCACTTAAAAAGTTTGCGATCGCAAACGGTTGAACTTAAAAAGCTTAATTTGGCTATTGAGTTTGCCGCAGAAGAAACCATTCATACGGAAATTTCTCGCAAGTTTGAACTGGAAAAAATCCAAGCAGAATTAGAGGATTTAGGCTTAGTTTCCCTCAAGACTTGGACAGACGAAAATCAATGGTTTGGTTTGATTTTATATCAATTACAATAAGGTTTAATCTCGAATCATCTCAAGGGAAAATTTTACTTTAAAGTCTCCCTTGAAGAACATTATCAGGACTTACGCAAAACAACCCTATCTAGTATGGGCGAACGGCCGTTCTCCCCTACAGATGGTGTATAATTGGGTATTCTGCGTAAGTCCTAATTATTTAATCCAATCTTCTCCGACTCTAATAGTTAAATCCGACCCCATATCACCCGTTGATGAAGATTTAATCTCACCTAAACCCAGGGTTTTTTGCATGAGTTTAGCCGCCCCCAAATCTCCGCCTTGAACAATAATTTGGGTTTTCAGTTGTTGATTAGATTCAATCGGGACTAAATAAACTTGATTAAACCCTTGATCGGATAAAAAATTTAATATTTTATCCCCTGCTTTCGGATTACTAGAAGTATTTTGAATCGCAATTTTTAAATCCTTAGATAAAGTTTCATAGGCAGAAGGTTCGTAGGCACTTTTTAAAATAAATCCGGTGGAATCTAATCTAAAATATTGATACATCACCCGATCGCGTCCCCGCTCATCTATTAACCAATAACTACTATTAGAATATTCCTCCGAACTAGAACGACCGGGTAACATCACCATTTTAAAGTTCTGAGGTTCCAGATTCAATCCAAAATTAACTAAGGTTAAAATTTCTTCAAAACTTAAATTAGTATCAATATATTTTTGCATAATCCGAATAATTTCAGGAACACGAGGTAAAACCGTCGGATCTTTCAGCCGCCCTAAAATCGCCTCCATTAAGGCTTGTTGACGCTGTACCCGGCCTAAATCGCCATAACCATCTCCGCGAAACCTGACAAATTGATCCGCCTGTTCACCATTAATGGTTTGCCAACCCGCAGCCAAATTAATATTTAATTTTTGGGTTTTATCTTGATAGGACATCGGTTGAGCAATATAAACTTCTACTCCTCCTAAAAAATCAACTAATTCTCGAAATGCACCACTACTAACTCGAATATAACGGTTAATTTGAACTTTATTTAAAATATTTTGAACCACTTCTTTTGCTAATTGAGGGCCCCCCCAATAGTTAGCTTCATTAATTTTTCCCGTCCCATAACCCGGAATTTCAACTTGAGTATCCCGGGGAATAGATAATAAACTCACTGATTTATCCTGGGGTTGAAAATTAACAAATAAAACCGTATCACTGCGACCTTTAAAGAGATCGGGAGAGGTGGTAGAACTTTGGGGACTTCCATCAATTCCTAGCACCAAAATATTAACCGGACGAGACAAACTATATTTAAATCGATGTTGCCAAAGTCCATCTAAAATATTAGATTCTGGTTCGGTAAAATCAAATTTTTCAGGAGTTAATAAGGCTGTCACCGCGCCCAAAATTGCCGAGGTACTCGCTAAGAATAAAATAATAAAACTAAAAAAGAATAGTTGCAGAATCTTAGGCTTTTTGGGAGAAGGGAAGGGAGAAGTCATACTGATTTAAGGATAGCTTTTATTTAAACCTAGAAACTAGAGTCCCATCGTCTAACAGTTGGGTTAATTTGTCAAGACAATTGCATCATTTTTGATATTCTCCATTCCCTGTTGATCAAATGTTTAAAGTTTCAATCCCGCTTCCCGTAGCCGCTCAATGGAAATCTTAGCGGATTCGGAGACTTGAGAATGATTATCTTTGGCTAAATAATTTAAGGCAGAAAGGCTTTTAGGTGTGACTAAATTCCCCAGAGCTTCTGCTAAACGTTGCCGTACTAACCAGTCTTCCGCCTGGGCAAATCGGAGAATTTTATCAACCGATTCCACATCTTTAATTTCTCCAATCGCCGCAATTGCAGCTTGATGTAAAATCACTTCATCACTATCTAATGCAGCCAATAAAACATCCCGGGCGCGAATATCTTTGAGGTTTCCCAGGGAGACCGCCGCACTAAATCTAACTAGCCAATCCGTATCCTCATAAAAAGCTCTAACTAAAGCTTCAAATGCTCGAATATCTCCTAGATATCCCAGGGCTCCAGCCGCATCGGCTCTCACCCCATAATCCGGGTCATTTTCTAATAGTTTCACTAACAGAAAATAGCATTCTTCTGTTGGTTTAATTCCTAGGGCAAAAATTGCCATAGAACGGACTTGTAAACTTTCATCATTTAACACTTTTTTAATTAAAGGAACAGCATCCTCGGGAGGAACATTCCTCAAAGAAGCTAATCCTAATAAGCGATCGCGTAAGTTTTTGCTATCTAGCTGATCGGCAATATTTTCTAAATTCAACGGTTGACTCATTTGTAAATCAGGTTTAACTAAATCTTTACTTATTATAGCCAGGTTAGAAAAAATTGGCAGAATTAATTGCTAGGGTTTTTGATGTACCCTAAAATGTCCCCAATGTTCTTCTCCTTGACGGCTAGGAGTTGATTCAGTCACCGGATGTAGGGAAACAATCTGAAATTTCCCTTGAAAATGCTGTCGAATCTCCGCCGGGGTAATTCCAAAAGGTGGCCCTCCAGCCCGGGAATGGGTAAAAAATAATCCGAATAATTGCCCATGGGGTTTCAAAATTGACTCAACTAAATTAACATAATTAGGGCGTTGATCTGGGGAAATGGCACAAAAACAAGTATGTTCGATCACATAATCAAACTGTCCTAAAAACTCTTGGGGTAAGTCAAAAATATCCTGTTTTAAAAATTTTGCTGAAGTCGGTAAATAGTTTCCAGATCCCTTGAGAATTGAAGATTGATTCCTTAATAATTGTTGATAGTTTAAGGCATCTTTAATCGCAGAAGCAGCAAAATCAAACCCAATTACCTCAAACCCATAACTCGCAAATAAGAGGGCATCATAACCCCGTCCACAGCCTAAAACCGCAATTTTTCCCGGGGGTGGAGCCTCAGAAGATTGTAAAAACCTAACAAATGACAAGGCGGGTTCTCCTAAGTCCCAACCCGTGTTTCCCTGTTGATAGCGTTCTTCCCAAAAATTGCTTGCATTCACTGAGATCATCATCCCTCTTTTGTTGTTAAATGAAGGTGAACTACCGACAGTTCTGGTACGAGTAAGCGGTAATGAGTGGTTTGACAATGTTCACAAGTTCAACTTCTAACATTAAGCGGTAGGGTCGTTCGCCCCTACGACTTGATTCAGACAGACGTTACAACTTTTAGAGTATCATTATGGAATTTTACCAGTCTGTGCGTTATTCATCTGCTTTAGAACAAGCCATTGATCGGAATCCCTTTATTGTAACACCAGAAACTTGTTTAGCAGATGTGATCAAAATACTCGGTCAATCTCAAAATTATTGTCTCTTAAACTCCGGTAGTTCTTTAATAGAAGAAGCTCGGGCAAGCTGTGTTTTAGTTATCAATCAAGACTCGGAAGAAATTACTCCGGTACTTCCCGATGAACAACCTCATACCGCTTCGGTTGTAGGAATAATCACGGAACGAGATATTGTTCAATTAATGGCAACAGAAATTTTAGATCCGGCCATTAAAAAAGATCTTAATAAAATCAGAGTTGCTGAAATCATGTCTCCAATTTCTGTTAGTTTAACAGAATCTGATGATCAAGATATTTTTACAGCTTTATCCCTATTTCGGCAATATCAAATTTTACATTTACCCGTTTTAGATATTCGAGGTCAATTAGTGGGAGTGATTACCCCAGAACGAATTCGTCAGGTTTTACAACCCGCTAATATTTTAAGATTACGACGAGTTGGAGATGAAATGATCACCCAAGTAATTACGGCTCCAGTCACAACATCCGTATTAAGTTTAGCCCAAATGATGACCGCCCATCAAGCGAGTTATGTGGTGATTTTTCAAGCTGGAACTCAGAAAAAATTAACCCCCATTGGATTAGTGACAGAACAAGATATTGTGGAGGCACAATTTTTAGAATTAGATTTAGCCACGACTTTTGCAACAATGGTAATGAGAAATCTTTCCTTTTCTTTGAAAATCAATGATTCTCTGTGGATGGCGCATCAAGAAATGCAAAAACAACAGGTACAACGACTAATTGTTTGTGGGGATGAAGGGGAGTTATTAGGAATTATTACACAGGTTAGTTTATTAAGAATGCTTGACCCGACGGAAATGTATCGGGTGGTTAAACAACTCCAACAATCGGTTCATCAATTGCAAACGGAAAAATTAGAATTGTTAAAAAGCCGGAATGCTGAACTAGAAAGACAAGTTCAAGAACGCACTTCTAAGGTAGAAGAACTGCAACAGTTAAATATTCTCAAGGATGATTTTTTGAGTACGGTTTCCCATGAACTCCGCACCCCCTTAGCTAATATGAAAATGGCAATTCATATGTTAAAAATTGTCCCCAACTCAGAGCGAGGTAAAAAATATTTAGAAATATTAGAATCTGAATGTATGCGAGAAACTAATTTAATTAATGATTTATTAGATTTACAACGTTTGGAATCTTCCGCCGCACCTATTCTCCTAGAAAATTTAGATTTATTAGAATGGTTGCCTAATATTATTAATCCCTTTTACTCTCGCACTAAAGAACGGAGTCAAGTGCTAAATGTCCAGTATTATCCTAAGTTACAATCGATTAAAACTCATCCCAATAGTTTAGAAAGAATTATAGCAGAATTGTTAAATAATGCCTGTAAATACACTCCCAATGGAGGAGAAATTTTCTTAGGCATTCATTATCGTTCTTTGTCTAATTGGCTAGAATTAACTTCGACAACTAAAAGCAAACGTAAAACTAAGACACAGAATGTTTCTTTACCCTCTCCCCCCATTTCTGACCCCTTACAAATTGTGATTCGCAACCCAGCCGAAATTCCTGAACAAGAACTTCCCCGCATTTTTGAGAAGTTTTATCGAGTTCCGAATTCAGACCCCTGGAAACAGGGAGGAACGGGGTTAGGATTAGCTTTAGTTCAAAAGTTGGTCGAACAATTAAACGGGAAAATTCAAGTAGAAAGTAGCCAAAATCTCACCACTTTTACGATTGAATTTCCCTGTTAAGTTCAGTTATGAATTGAGCGAGTAGGGACAAGTTATAAAATTATTTTTCAGCAATAACAAGCATCTCAAAATCGACCGTTGTTAATTTGTCATTTCTGGAAAATGCACCCAGTTTGGCACCATAAATATCTATGCTGCTGTAACCCAGAGATTTAAGTAACCAGGTAATTTCGCTCGGCACATAATACCTTTCATTACAGGCAAGGGATTTTTGATTTCCCAGGTCATCTTCAAATTCAGTTATGTTATGATCTCGGAAGGTCATCAAGTCAAAACTATTACTTTTGTAGGTGGCATTTCCAGTTTCCGTTGTTGATTTACAAAATTGCTCAACCGAGTGATATAAGGGGAACAATCCATTTAAAGTTGTGAATATAAGTTTGGCATTTGTCTTTAAAGATCGGGTGACATTTTTCAGGATTTCAAAGTTCATTTCATCGGTTTCCATGAGGGGAAATCCCCCTTCACAAAGCATTATCGCTGCATCAAATTCATTATTAAATCTCAAATTTCTGGCATCCTGCTGCTGAAAATCAATGATCAAATTTTCACTGTTTGCTTTATCCCTTGCCCTTTGAAGCTGGGATTCGGATAAATCAATTCCCGTAACAGAATATCCCCGCTTTGTTAGTTCAATTGTATGTCTTCCTGTACCGCAACCGACATCTAATATTTTTAATGACTTATCAAATCCTAATTCTTTTTCTATGAAATCACATTCACCGATTGTCCCTTGTGTGAAATTCTCGGAATCATATTTTTGTCCGTAATTCTCGAACAGGGATTCGTACCATTGTTTTTGAGTCATATTATTTAATCCAAATCTGGGCACAGGGAACAGAAATAATACTTCTAGGTGTTACTATTAAAGATTATAATGAACCTTGTAGACGAATACAAGATCATATTTATTTTTTAAACCCATGAAATATTTAGCTTTAGCAACGGATTTTGATGGAACCCTAGCAACGGACGGAATTGTTGAGGAATCTACCTCGAAATCCTTAGAACTATGGCAAAAGTCAGGAAGAAAATTAATCTTAATTACGGGAAGACAACTGGATAACTTAATTGATTATGTTCCCATAATTCATCGGTTTGATTGGGTGATTGCAGAAAATGGGGCGGTTTTATATCAACCCTCGACTCAGGTAGAAAAAATATTAGCGGAGCGCCCTTCTGAAGTGTTTATAAACTGCCTGCGCGATCGCATTTACCAAAAAGAAAAACAATTACAAAATCAAGGCATTTCAGAGGAATTTTCCCAAATTATTCAAACCCAAGCCCTAGAAATATTAGGGATTGGACGAGTAATTATTACCACTTGGGAACCCTATTTGGAAATTACCCAAAAAACGATTCAAGAGTTAGGAGTTAATCTTAAAATTATTGCTAATAAAGGAGCCGTAATGATCCTACCCGAAGGGATTAATAAAGCCTCTGGGTTACAGGCTATTGCTGAATTAATAAACCTATCCCCAGATAAAATTGTAGGGGTTGGGGATGCGGAAAATGATTGTGATTTTTTAGAACAATGTGGTTATTCCGTAGCCGTTGCTAACGCTTTACCTGAAGTCAAAAAAAGGGTGAATTGGGTTACAAAAAATAGTCGGGGATCGGGGGTTGAAGAATTAATTGCTCACATTCTCAATTCAGATTACTAATAACTGATTATGAATCGTCGTCAATTTTTAACCGGGTTAACCTTAACCGGAATAGCTACTCAGTTGCCTATTCTGGCTGAATCTTCATCAGTTCAAAGGTTACTGAAACCGAACGCTTTAAAACCCGGAGACACGGTTGGGTTAGTGAGTCCTGCCAGCCCGATTTTAAAAGAACATTTAAAGTGGATTCAACTGCAATTAGGACAACAAGAACTAGCCGTTAAAGTTGCTCCCCATGTCATGAGTGAATATGGCTATTTAGCCGGAACCGATCAACAACGGGCATCAGACATTAATCAAATGTTTGCTGACCAGAATATTAAGGGAATTATTGCTACGGGTGGCGGTTGGGGCAGTGGTCGAATTTTACCCTTATTAGATTATGATTTAATTCGTAAAAACCCTAAAATTTTTCTGGGTTATAGTGATATTACTGCTTTATTATTAGGATTATATAGTCAAACCGGATTAGTCACTTTTCATGGATTATTAGGAACTTCCCTTTGGAATCCCTATTCGGTCAGTTGGCTGAAAAAAATCCTATTTGAAGGACAAGCCGTAACCTTTCAAAATTCTGCCGATGTTCGGGTTGAAACGATTTATCCAGGTCAAGCCCAGGGGCGATTAATGGGAGGAAATCTATCGGTTTTATCGGCTTTAGTGGGTTCTAAATATTTACCCAACTGGCAGAATACAATTTTATTTGTAGAAGATATTGGCGAGGATATTTACCGAGTGGATCGAATGTTAACCCATTTAAAATTAGCCGGAATTTTAGATCAAATTTCCGGGTTTATTTTTAGTCAATGTACCGCTTGCACCAAAGGGGAGGGAAATGAACCCTCTTTAACCCTATGGCAAGTATTAACTGATCTAATTCAACCGTTAAAAATTCCGGCTTGGTATGGTTCGATGATCGGTCATATTCGAGATCAGTTTACTATTCCTTTAGGAATAGAAGTAAAAATTGATACGGAACAAGGAACGATTATCATGCTAGAAAATGCTGTAATTTCACGATAATATTAAATCAAGAATGTATTAATTATTACAATTATTCCACTAAAATTGAAATCGAGAATATTCCGTTGTCACTACCAATATAAAGTTATTGTATTTTCTGCCCGCGGCTCCGGTATTCCCGGTGTTTTGTTCCCAGTTCCCTTTTTGATTAGAATTATCAACACTTTTCATCAAAAAACTACAAGTTTCTTAAACAGGGGTTAAACTTTCTCAACCATAGGATTGAGTTTTGTATCTTAAAATACCAGGTTTGTAGTAAAAATTTAATATATTTAAAATCTTTCAATAAAGTATAGAAAGTCTTTATAAAAATCGGCAGACATTGTGTGTCAAGTTGACTACACTTAAACCAGACTGTAAACCGTAGAATTTAGTTAATTACAATTCTCGTAATTCTGCTTTTGCTAATCTATTCTTAAATCCTCTAATGAACCTAGCTACCAAGGAACCGAACTTTTATGATGTTCTCCCAATCTCAAAAACAACAGAACTCCTTACCTAGTTCTGTTAATAGATCTGAAATGACACGGATGGCGGTGCAATGGGCGCAGAAATACTATGCTAAAGCTGCGGCTCATAACCCCCGCACTTCCAATCATTTTTTCTTGGAAAATCATGAAGTTGATGTTACTGAGTTTGATCAGGATCGTTCTCGGACAGTTGCGGAGTTAACGAAAAATCTAGGCCTATTAGGAACACTGGCTTGGAATAAAGTAGGAACCCTTTTAGGGATTGAATGGAATCGTTATCCTGTAAATAAACTACGGTTAGAGGAAACAGACACGCTAATTCAAGATGTCTCTAATTTGTATCGTCAAGCCTTGGAAGTTTTTGCTCAATATGAATACCCCTTTCGTCTATCCGTATCTCTGGGGAGAGAGGCAGTCAAACTGCGTCGAAAATATTCAGAAACTGAACCCTTAATGTTGGTTTTAGTCCAGTTGCAATTCCACTATATGGGCAGAATGTTACTGGAGTGGATGTCGATGAAAGAAAGAACAGTTTTCTTTCTATACTTCAAAACTTTAGAGGATTATTTATATTCTCCCCTGGGGGAAGTTAATGATTTAGCTGGAAAACATTTATCGGATTCTCCTGCTTTAATTGCAGTTCAACAATTACTCCCCATTTTCACAACTATTGCTAATCAGGTTTACCACAAAGTACATGACTTAAATCCTGGGTATTGCAGTATTAGCGGCAATGTTAAAAATCATATCCTGCAATACTCTACTACCCGTGATATTGAGTTATTTCAAATTTACCTATGTTGGTGTGTCTTAGAGAATAGTTTACGTCCTATCCAACGAGAATTATTTCCCATGTGTGTGATTTTATATCCTCGGCTCCACATCAGTTGGAAATTAATTCAGGATATGTTAGATGCTTTGTCAGAGGAATTTGAAAAGCGGTTACTTCCTCAAAATTTTGCCGTCTTTTCTCCCTATCTTCACGTATTAGCGGAAATATTTTCTGATCAGGTTGTGCAATCTGCCTAATATTCCATCCTTTAATGTTTGCTGCACATTCCCCGTGTAGAGACGTTGAATGCAACGTCTCTACTCCGCCACGCGCTCATTAACAATCAATTCCGGTTGCGGTTCTTGCGACCACCTGACCACGGGGGTGGGCCCTCAGCAGGACGAATTTGCAAAATTTCCCCATTTTCACGAGTAATGGTGAAGGCATCAAAATCATATCCTTCATATTCGCCGACAACTCTCACTTGTTCCCCTTCGCGAAAATTTAATTGATGATACCAAAGCGGCCCTGCATCTACAATCACTTGAGCCGTCCCATCATCGAGAATAAACTCATTGCCCACCACCGAACGAATTACCCCAGAAATAGTTAGTCCCTGATTTTGCTGCAAGTCGCTAATGGGAATTTGTGCCCTGACGGGATTCATTCCCATAGTCAATATTGCTGAAGTAAAAGCTGACGCAACAATTGCAATAATCTTTGATTTCATAGCGTTTTACAATGTTTTAGCTTCCCTTAACAATAGCACAGGTTGGAGAGGTAATTTTCAACTGTCAACTGTCCATTGTACATTGTCAATTGTTGAAAGAGTTTTTACATTTATTTTATTAGATTTTTCCGCTTTCCTAAACCATACCAATGTTGAAATGCTAACCAGATTCCTGATAATAACCCCGCCAGACTTAACGTGATCCCACTATAGGGAACCAATAAACCCAAGATCGGTAATATTCCCCCAGAAATTGTACAAATAATTGCCACCCAAGAGCCTTGACGGTTTTTCCCTAATCCCCAAATTGCTAATAATAATACCGGAGAAATGAGCATCCAAGCTAGTTTAACATCAATCAAACGACTGCCATAGGTTAGGGTTAATAAACAGGCAAAAAATAGTCCGGCAACAATGGCAACATCTTGCAAAGTTAAGGGCAAAGACAGATACAGTAAAATTATCCACCATAAAAAGATCGCTGGAGCTAATAGTAATAATCGGGGGATAACACCCGTATTGCGAATGGGATCGGTGGCGGTAAATATTCCTAAAGGATTTCTCACGGAAATATTGCCTTCATAAATCCAAGAAAGTTGTCGATTTTCTTTACCTTCTTTAGTAACTGTTGGCACAGCTCCGGCAAATTCGGCATCGGGAAAATCAGCTACAACATTTAAGCTAAAATTTGATAACAATTGATCACCCGGTTGATAAACCCAACGGGGAGCGCCCTGAGCTTGATAGCTAACTTTGAAATTTGTAGTTTCTCCCGGGGATAATTTAAACGGAAATCCATAATCTCCAGGGTTAACTTGAACTAGGGGTGTTCCATTTTGTTCAACTTGGAAATCTTGTAATAATAAATAACCATAAGGTGGGGGAACTTCAAAGAAAAAATCCGAGACACCTTTGAGTTGATTTATAACTTGATATTCTCCTGTAAAGTCAATACTATAAATCCATTGTTTAGTATCAGGACTGGTGCTTTGATTGATTTTAACCTGAATTTTTGATCCGGCTAAGGTCATCCAACGGGATACAATTCGGGTGCTTTTAATTTCGACGGTATTGCCATCAACATATCGATAATCGGTAAAAGGTTCTTCAATTTCATAACGAATTTTAGGTGCAGTTTGTTCTAAGCGTTCTCCCGCAACCGTGGTGGCAATTTGAGTAATGCGTTGTTGTTCCCAATTATGATAGCGATTAGCTAAGGTAGAACAGAAAAAAAATCCACTGGTAATTATTAGAACAATTAGAATTAAATGGGGTAAGGTTTGCATCCATTTCAGATATTGTTCTAAGGTAATTTTAATAGTAGGAATAGAAATAGAATCCCCTGTTTTTTTCACTGACCAATTAATTAGGGATAATATGACACCGATGGCGATTAAAAAAATAGCCAATTGAGTCAGGGTTTTAATTACTATTGATCCTAATTCTATTAATTGATTAGGATGGGTCAAATCAGGAATACTGGGAATACTGCTAAATAAAATATCCATACAACCTTTCAAACTCAGTAGAGTGGGTAAAAAGCCGGACTAATTCTTACCCATCCTACAAGCCTGATGATCAATTTTCCGAATTAAAATTAATCAATATTTAATAGGGTGTAACTTCCAAAAACCTTG
>DATNRE010000480.1:0-2217 GCA_036703685.1 Candidatus Obscuribacterales bacterium | reverse complement strand
CAGGGGAAGCGGGGGGAGCAGGGGGAGCAGGGGGAGCAGGGGGAGCAGGGGAGGTAGGGGGAGCAGGGGAGGTAGGGTGAGTTAAATGGGTTTTTAGGGTTTCGTAGGCATCGCTAATTTCTTTGAATTGAGCTTCGGCCTGGATTTGTAAGGGAGAATTTTGGGGATAGCGATCGGGATGCCAGATTAAGGCCAGATGGCGATAGGCTTTTCTGACTTCCTCTAAGCTTACCCCGGGTTCTAGGTCTAGGATTTTATAGGATTTTTCGATCTCCACGTTTGCAATTGGTTGACCTTCGCTGATTTTTTACTATTCACAATTATTGCAATAAAGAATAAACTCCTTGCGGATTTAATTGTCTACGGCAAAGTTCTCGGCGTTCTAAATTATTGGCATAACATTCATTGACTTCAATCTTTTCTCGCTCTGAAGAAATTAAACTCTCAATTAAAATTACCTCGGATGGACTGTTGACCCTGTGACCAAATATGCCTGTTTCTCCGGGTTGAAGTTCCGTGGGATTAACCGTTGCTTCTAAAGTTTCTAGTTCTACTAACTGATCATTCTGTTGTTGATATTCTCGATAAATAACTTTTGGCGATCGCATCGGCATTGAACTGGTATTTTTTACTTTACCCTCAATGAAATAACGCACCACACTTCCTTCTCCCACGCTCACCAACCTAACATCACTAAACATTGACCCTGCATTTTTAGCAATCGTCACAGATGTAGACTGTTGTAATAAATTTTGACGGGGAGAAATCGAATTATTGTTAATTGTTTTTAATGCGGGAATCAGTCCAGCAATGATCACAAATACTAAAGCCCAAGGTAAATCAATTGGCATGATGAAATCCCCTAAATTAGAATATTATCCTAATAAATCCGGTTCTGCTGCGACAATTTTGTCATATAACGACTGAAAACTAAACCACCCCATATCAGGGCTGCCAACTTGACTAAAGGTTAAATGAATCGAAAGGTGGGGGCTGGGGTAGGTTAAACAGGACTTCCGCATCACCGCTATCCATAGTAAGGGTAATTCATGAATTACCCTACATCTAGGGTTACATCCCCAAATTTGCGTGTATTCCTGTTAAACTGAATCGTGATTTCCTAAATGGGTTTCTGTCTTCTGTTGTAGCTCAGGTTGAGGCGAGAAAAACTTTTTTTCAAAAAGGGGTTGACATTCCTAGAGAAAGGGAGTAGATTAGTAAATTGTGAGAGGGAAACGAGCGAACCACAAGAACGCCGAACCCTCAAAAACCGGAAAAGTTTTATAAAGCTTTCCTGGTGCCTATGGCTCAGTGGAACCACTCCGATCCATCTCGAACTCGGAAGTGAAACGCTGATACGGCGAAGATACTTGGCGGGTAGCCGCCTGGGAAAATAGCTCGGTGCCAGGTTAATATCAAACTAAAGCCTTCTTCCAGTGGTAAATCGGGAGAAGGCTTTGGTGTATGAAAATCTACTAAGTCCGACTAAAACGAATATCCATGGTAAGTTAGGGCAATAATGGCGAAAAGCGGACAGTTCTACACCCCAGAACCGATTGTTAAATTATTAGTAGAAATGTTGGAACCTTAAAACGGGCGGGTGTTTGACCCTTGCTGTGGTTCGGCGGGAATGTTTGTACAAAGTGAGAAGTTTGTAGCTAATCATCAAGGGCGGTTAGATAATATTTCGATATCCCCCAGTTGTTGGGCTTGAATTCTGTCTTTTTTGGGGACACTCATGCCAACAACAAGGGGTTTATTTGATATTTGTAAAAAAGGTGCAAAACTTAATTTTAAAACACCCTAATTACATAAAAAACTCACTTCCATTATCAGGGTAAATTGTATTATTTCCGTTGCTACTCAACATCATGGGAGACAAGACTTTGCTATAGAGGAGGTCATTATCTTGATGGCTACTGAGCATCACTTCAGGGCGACTGAGTAATGCTTGATTAGGTGTAATCGAATTAGTAATTAAACTTTGAGCTTTTAGACTAATATTATCAAAGTCAACTTCTGTACCTCTGTTTGTATTTAAGTTCACTAAGCGAATCCCCAGGTTTTCACCGGTCAGGGGATCAGCAGCACCAGTTGCGGGAGTTGAGGTAAGAAACCCGTTGGGTGATTGAGTCGCGGTGCGTAAGCTGGGATTTTCAAAGCTGGGGTTTTCCATAGAGACCAAGCTGCTGATAATACCATCAATTACCGTAATCC
>DATNRE010000479.1:0-11693 GCA_036703685.1 Candidatus Obscuribacterales bacterium | reverse complement strand
GAGAAAAGTTTTCTTCCGTTTTTCTGGAAAGGGAGGAGTTGACAATCCAGGCTTTTTCCTGACCGGAAAAAAAACATTATCGAAGACTGAATTGTTTTTCTCTCTCAATTTTTGTCTGCTTAATTCTTTGTATTTTGGACGCATCTACAGAGTCACGCTTGAGCTTAATCCCTGAAAAAAAATCAAAAAACAAACTTTTTTTATCAGTTTAAAGCAGTTTATAATCCGATGAGATACGGGTTTAAATTATGTTTATTAATAACTTAGTTCTGCGTTTTTATTAAGCATTACTGTATTTCATCCTCATACAAACTTCTAGGAACTTTGAGATTAGGATTATAGCAAAATTCTGTTTGTTGATAAACATTAACTAGCAAAACCCCATGCTCAATAAAGTTGCTCAGAAAATCAAGAAAGGAGTTCAAGAAGTTCCCATTGAAATTGGGCGTTTCATGGCTCATCAATATCCAGATTTTATCACCAACAATCAATTAGAAAGATTGCAGGATGAAGTTCCTGTCTTTATGTTTCACACAATTTATCCAGCCCTGTTTAAACAACAATTGGAGTATTTGAAAATCAATCAATATCAAACCCTGGATTTAAAAACCTTTATGGCGTTTTTACAGGGAGAAATTGAACTCAAAAACCCTTCTGTATTACTCACCGTTGATGATGGGGAAAAAAGCTGGTATGAAGTTGCCTATCCCTTACTCAAAGAATATGGATTTCATGGGATTGGGTTTTTAGTTCCCTCTTACATTAAGGAAAAACCCGAACCCGCTCAAGGAAAAAGCTGGCTATCTTGGCCAGAAGTTGTGGAAATGGAAAAAAGCGGTGTTTTTGAATTTCAATCTCACAGCTATTATCATGGAAAAATCTTTACTGAACCCAAAGTTATTGATTTTTTTAATCCCGATTATCCCAATAATTTAGGAATGCAAACTCCTTGGATTAATGATCAGGGTTCCTATACCAATCATCTGCAATGGGGAACTCCTATCTATGAAAGTGCGGCTCGCTTAAAAGGAAAACGGAGATATTTTGACCCGCCTCAAATTCGGGAATCTTGCGTAAATTGGGTAAAATCTCAAGGAGGAATTGAAGTTTTTCGGAGAGCCAATTGGAAACAACAACTTCAAGCGGTTTATGACCAAGCTCAAAAGCAGAATGGGTGGGGAAAATATGAATCTGAACAGGAACAAAAAGAGCAAATTTTACTGGATTTAACTCAAGCAAAAAACCACATCTCAGAAAGATTAAATAAACCCATTCAACACCTTTGTTATCCTTGGGGACAAGGGAGCGAACTGGCGGTTAAACTGAGTCAAGAAGCGGGTTATCTCAGTAATTTCTGGGGAGCGATACCCGAACGTTCTACGAACCGCAAAGGAGACTCACCTTTTTATACTCCTCGGATCAAAGATGATTACCTAATGCGCCTACCCGGAGAAGGAAGAAAGCCACTTTGGAAGATTTTTAAAGATAAACTTAATCGTCGTGTTCAAAACCTAGATTTGTATTAATTCATCAGAGGTTAAATAGAAAATATGAAACCCGTAACAGTTGGAATTGTTAACTATAATGGCATAGCAACTATTCCTGAAACCTTATGTTCAGTGCAACAGTTAGACTATCCAAACTTTGAGGTAATTGTTGTAGATAATGGTTCAACCGATGGTAGTCGAGAATGGATACAGGATCATCATCCAGAAGTTGAATGTGTTTGTTTAAAATCTAATCGGGGAGCACCCGGTGCTCGCCAGGCTATTTTAGAAACATCTCAAAACGATTATATTCTGTTTTTAGATAACGATATTGTGGTAGAACCTGATGTCCTTAGTTATCTAATGCAGATCATGGGAGAAGTGCCAAATGCAGCCGCTTGCCATCCCGATATTCTCGATAGTAATAATCCCCTTTTCTATCGTTATAATGGAGGCTGGATTCATTATTTATGTGCAAAAATTGATCGACCTATTCCCGCAAAAAATCGAGAAAAATACGAAGTTTTTGATGTCATTTCTGGTGGGGCTTTACTGGTTAAACGGGAAGCAGCATTGAAGATTGGCGGATTTGATTCCGATTATTTTTTTAACTGGGAAGATGGAGATTTTACGGCTCGATTAACCTTAGCAGGTTATCTTTGTTTAAATGTTCCCAAAGCAATTGTTCACCACAGAAGCAAACCCAGAGGTACATCTAAAGCTTTTTATATGGTTCGGAATCGCTGGTATTTTATCATCAAACTTTATAGTTGGAAAACTTTGATTTTAGAATTACCGATGTTGTTAATCTTTGAGATTTCTCAAGGTTTGCTTTTAATCTTAAAAGGTGCGGGCAAAGATTATCTTCTAGGAAATTTGGCTGTTATTAAAGCTTTACCTAACCTTTTGAAAAAAAGAAAAGAATTCCAAAAATTAAAAGTTAAATCCGATCATGAATGGCTCAGATCTGGAGAACTTTATATCCCCGCAGGTTTAATGAAAGGAAAGTTTTTCACATTTTTTAAACAAGTTTATAATTGGTTCTTTGGAGGTTATTGGCAAATTATCAAACATTTTTGTTAACCCTTTTAATCATTTTTCCGTACCAGAGCTTGACGAAAAGCCCTGGTATTACTAATATTTATTTAATTAAATATTTTATTCCAAAACAAAGAAACCATGAAACTCCCCGATTCTAGTCGTTTTCAATTTACAGAAGACTTGAATATTTGCCGAATTTTAAATGGAATGTGGCAAGTCTCCGGTGCCCATGGTCGGATTAACCCCACCCTTGCCATTGAAAGTATGTTTAAATACCTAGACGCCGGATATACCACTTGGGATCTAGCGGATCATTATGGCCCGGCGGAGGATTTTATTGGGGAATTTAGGAAACAATTGCTCGCGACTCGTGGACAGGAGGCCTTATCCGGGGTTCAAGCCTTTACAAAATGGGTTCCGCGCCCGGGTAAAATGACAAAAACGTTGGTGGAAAAAAATATTGATATTTCCCGTCAACGCATGGGAGTTGATTGTCTGGATTTACTACAATTTCATTGGTGGGATTATCGAGATCAAAACTATTTAGAGGCTTTAAATTATCTAGGGCAACTGCAAACCGAGGGTAAAATTAAACATTTAGCATTAACTAATTTTGATACAGAACACTTAAAAATTATTGTGGAAAATGGCATAAAAATTGTATCTAATCAAGTCCAGTTTTCTTTAGTTGATCGCCGTCCCTTAGCTAAAATGACTGAATTTTGTCAAGATCATAATATTAAATTACTTCCCTATGGTGTGGTTTGTGGAGGTTTTTTATCAGAAAAATATCTCGGAAAACCGGAACCCAATGGCTTTAGTTTAGAAACCGTCAGCTTGAAAAAATATAAAAATATGATTGATGCTTGGGGGGGATGGAATTTATTTCAAACTCTCTTAAAAACTTTAAATGCGATCGCCCAAAAACATCAAGTAACCATTCCTAATATTGCGATTCGTTATATCCTAGAACAACCCACCGTTGGCGGAGTCATGGTGGGGACAAGATTAGGGATTTCTGAGCATATCAAAGATAATGCTAAAGTTTTTGAATTTAGCCTCGACCCCGAAGATTATCAAAGCATTAATACCGTGCTTTCCCAATCCCAAGATCTGATGCAAATAATCGGGGATTGTGGTGACGAATATCGATAAATCGATCCCCCCGAACTCCCAAAAAAAAGGGGGGATAATCTTAAAAATTAACGATTTTGTAACTCTTTCACCGCATTAACTAAGCGTTTAAGATAAGGTTTAATTAAGGTTTGTTGTTCTGTTTGTAAAGATTTAACCTGTTCAGAAAGCCGATCAATTTGTGTTTGTATCCCTTGGGAATCTGTCACCGACTGACTGACAAATCCCTCTAAAACTTTGGTTAAAGATTCCTGATCATTCCCTTCCAAATGCAAGGGGGAAGTCTCCCGGGATGTCTTTAATTGATCAATGGTTTCTTGCATTAACTTAAACCGCACATTCATGACTTCCCAATCATCTTGTCGCAGGGCATTTTTTTCTAACCCTTGAGTCACCCGTTGTAACTCCGTCAGCACATCCGTAATCGGATCAAGTTCATTGGACTCGGAGGGTAACAGTTGAATTTGTTGATGTAGCGATTCTACCACCGTCCGAACATCCGTAATCGCCGCATCCATCGTTTGACGCATCTCTTGTTCAAACCGTTGGCGATTCACCACGTTTAAGATCAAAGCCAAGGTTAGGGGAGTCCCCGCAAATATAATCGGCTGATACCATGCAGCAACCAGGGTTCCCACGGCTGTCCCCGCAATAGAAACATACTCGGCTAACTTCCACCCATTGACCGAGTGGGGTGACGGTTTAATGAATCTTCGCTATTGCGCATGGTTGTGGTTGAATAAATACAATCCTAGAGTTATGCTAACTCAAATTCCAGAATAATCATTAAACTGGTTCAAATCCCTTTACAATCAGGGGAAAAGTATTTTTTAGATCAATGACTACTCCGACTGAAATTCCTCTCCTTAATTCCTTAGACTATATCCCCTATCTCGATGAACATGGCAAAATCCCTGAATCCCTCCAAGGTCAAATCGGGGTTTATGCTATTTTTAATCAAGATAAAATTTTACAATATGTAGGCTATTCTCGAGATATATATTTGAGTTTAAAACAGCATTTTATTCGTCAAAATCAAGGATGCTACTGGTTAAAATTACAAACTATTGAACGTCCCAGTCGAACTATTTTAGAAGGGATTCAACAGGCTTGGATTACTGAAAATGGTTCAATTCCTCCCGGAAATGGAGAAGATGAACCCCTTTGGAATCATCCAATTCAAGTTAAACCCTTAATGACTCCAGAAGAACAAAATCAGTATGAAAAAAACGATGATATCGGTCAAGAAAAGCTATTAAAACAAGTCGCCCGTCGTGTAGAAGAACAGATTTTATCTGAACTCAAAGCTCGAGGATTACAAGAAGAAATTCGCTTTAATCCCAAATTAAAAACCAGTGGATTATTAGATTTAAAATAATCGGTTAATTCAGTCATCAGTTATCAGTCATCAGTTATCAGTTAAAGAGTTTACAGATCAAAGTTATATATATTTTTCCCATTACCCATTACCCATTACCCATTACCCATCACCCATTACCCATCACCCATTCCTGATCTTTAATTTTCAGGGCGTGGAATTTCTCCCTGATAAGGAATATGAATACATCCTAAATGAAAGGGTAAACAAAATTGTGATTCTAAATATCCGAAGGAAAAATAATGATTTAATCCCCAGCCTAAGACTAAACCCAGGGTAGATAATATGGATAAAATAATAAAAGACTGTCCATCTTTAAACCGGGCAGTTTGCAACTCTAATCGAGCTAAGGCGGTGGCTGAAACCATTAATAAAATATTAATAGAAACCTTAATCCAGATCAGCATAAATACACTTAAAATTGACACAAACACAATCGTTAAAAATGTACCCCAATCGGTTCTACTTTTATTTAAAACAAATGTATTCAGTTGATTCATGGGCAGGGTAAAGAATAAATCAATTAACCAAATTAATCCGAGGAATAGACCGGAAACAAAAGAATACCAACTCGATTCAAATAAAAACCACCCAAAATTCAGACAAGTAACTATAAGTAATCCAAAAGAAAACCAAGTAATTGATGTTAATTTGTTTTCTGATTTCATTAGAATAGCAGAATAGAATAATAAATTTTTAGGTTAAATTACCCCTTTAAAGATTAGTAGAAATTGCCTGAAGGGGACAGGTCGGAATACATTGTTCACAGACAATACATCGTGAACGAGTAAATGTCAAATAAAAAGTTTCTGGATTTAATGTTAACGCTTCCGTCGGGCAAACTCCGGTACAGAGTCCGCAATCAACACAACTTTGTTCATCAATTAAAATTTCTCGTCCGACTAAAGAAACTCCAATATTTTGAGTTTGCATCCAATCAATAGCGGCTTCTAGTTCATCAATATCTCCTGATAATTCAACCACTAATTTTCCGACTTGATTGGGCGCAACTTGGGCGCGAATAATATTAGCAGCTACATTGAAATCCTTCGCCAATCGATAGGTAATTGGCATCTGAATAGAACGTTTGGGAAAAGTCAAAGTCACTCGTTTTTTCATGGGCTTAATCCTAAATTTTATTTCTGTCCCATCTAATCATATTCCTTGATTATCCCTTAAAATTTGCGATAAATAGGATTAACCTTTCTATTCTACAACATTTTTCAGAATAACGTTAATCAATTTTGTTAAAAATTTTGTTAAACTAAAATCATCAATAATAACGATCATCTTTGACAATATCAACATGAACAAAAACCCCATACATTCAACCCCATCAACCGAACCTTCTGATTTAGCCAAACGCATCAGAAACTTGTTAATTATCGTCGCGGCTATGATTCTGAGTCTCTCGGTTTTCTTGGGAATTCGTAGCGAAGCCACGTCCACTTCCCTCCCTCAACTTGTAGAAGAATCAATGCCCCTGGATACCGCCTTAAATAATGGCAAACCGACCCTCATGGAATTCTATGCAAATTGGTGTACTAGTTGCCAAACCATGGCCCCGGAATTAAGTGAAATCAAACATAAATATTCTGAACAACTCAATTTTGTTATGTTGAATGTTGATAATAGTAAATGGCTACCCGAACTTCTGAAATATCGAGTAGATGGCATTCCTCATTTCGTTTATTTGAATCAAAAAGCCGAAACAATTGCCCAAACTATCGGTGAAATTCCTCGACCAATTTTAGAAGCCAATTTAGAAGCATTAATCGCAGAAAATCCCCTTCCCTATACTCAAGCTATCGGTCAAGTTTCTGCATTTAATTCTCCCCTAAATATTGATCAACCTAGCAGCAGTGATCCCCGCTCCCATGGTGCTCAGGTTAAATAAAAATAGAGAGAGACGCGCCGTGGCTCGTCTCTACATTCCGTAAATTGGTTAACGTAGATTGTAGAGGGAATCTAAGTTAAAACTTTAAAGTCAATTCTTCTGATATTGCTATGGCGAAAGAACTTGCAATTCAAACCCGGGGACTAACAAAACGATTTGAGCGCCATCTGGCGGTTAATGATTTAGATTTACAAATTCCCATGGGAGAAGTCTATGGATTAATCGGGCCAAATGGAGCCGGAAAAACTACATTATTACGGATGTTAGCCACCATAGAAGAACCCACAAAAGGGGAAATTTATATTAATGGAGAGGTCGTATCCCGGGATCATACTAATCCTAAAATCAAACAACGTTTAGGGTATTTACCCGATGATTTTCCCCTCTATGATGATTTAACCGTTTGGGATTATTTAGATTACTTTGCACGCTTATATTATCTGCGCGAACCTAGACGGACTCAACGAATTTATGAAGTCTTAGAAATCGTGCAGTTAACCCAAAAATGCGATCGCTTAATTTCCACCCTTTCCCGAGGAATGAAACAACGATTGAGTTTAGGACGCACCATTATTCATGAACCTTTATTACTCCTTCTCGATGAACCCGTATCCGGTTTAGATCCGATTGCCCGGATGCAATTTCGAGAGATTATTAAAAGCTTACATGAAGCGGGAATGACCATTGTAATTTCTTCCCATGTATTAAGTGACTTGGAGGATTTTTGTAGTTATATTGGGATTATGGAATTGGGGTATTTGGTTGAAAGTGCATCAATACAAGACTTGTATAAACGTTTGAGCGTGCAGCATCTTTTTATTTCGACTTTGGGTAAAATGGAAATACTGATCGGGGAATTAAAACAACATTCTGGGGTGGAGAGTTGGGAAATTTTACCCGGGAAACAACAGGTGAAAGTTCAGTTTTCAGGAACAGAAAAAGATGCTGCAATCTTATTGCGATCGCTCATTTTTGCAGAAGTTCCCTTAAGTGAATTTAATCGCGTTCAAGAAAACTTAGAATCTATTTTCTTAAAACTCGGACACAAACAGGCTTCTTAAAAGTCATAAACCGTTCAACTTTATGTAGGAATAAGAGTTATGAAGCATCTGTCTTTACCTAAATTTAATGAGTGGAATCCCCAACTGGTTAGAGAATTAAAAGGTCGATTTCAAATTCGCAATATTTTGGTAGTGATCGGACTTTCTCTCCTCACCCAACTGATTATATTTTTAAGTACCTTGGATAAATTTCCATCGGCAAAAGATATTAACTTAGGTCATAAATATTGCCCCTCTCAAAACGATTTTTTTAACACATCTCAAACAAAATATTGGCAAATTTATGACAAAATCAATGCTGAGGGTAATCCGGGTAAATATCCCGATTTAGAACAACAACTTCGAGAACTTGACAAAATCAGAAATGCGGTCTGTCCCCAGGATTTAATTGATTTTAACCGTTGGTTTATAGACTACTGGGCAAACATTTTTATTTGGATTAGTTTGATCGCCATTTTTGGCTTAATTGTTCTCGGAACCTATATGCTAATTAATGATTTAGCCACCGAAGAACGGCGAGGAACCCTAAACTTTATTCGCTTAAGTCCCCAATCTTCTCAAAGTATTTTAATCGGTAAATTATTGGGCGTACCCAGTTTATTATATCTCGGAATTTTCCTAGCAATTCCTTTTCATTTATGGGCTGGAATTTCGGCTCAGATTTCTCCCCTGGAAATATTTAGTTTCTACGGTTTAACCGTAGCTAGTTGTGCATTTTTCTATAGTTTAGCATTGTTAGTTGGAGTAACAACTAGCACTTGGTTACATGGGTTACAATCTTGGCTCGGGAGTGGAATAACCTTAATTTTTCTATTTATAGCTAATAGTAAACCCATTATCTCCGAAGGTTGGGATTGGCTGAATCTATTTTCTCCCCTGTGTCTGATTCGCTATCTAATTGATCAGACAGGAAATCATTACTCCAATTATCCTTTTGATCATGCCAATATTATTCAATTAAAATGGTTTGGATTGAATATAGGAGCCCATGGAATTTCCCTTCTAGCATTAGCCTTACTCAATTATGGGTTTTTAACCTATTGGATTTGGCAAGCCTTAAAACGCAACTATCAACATCCTAATCTTCCGAGTTTAAGTAAACAACAGAGTTATCTATTAACCCTGAACTTTACGCTGATGAATCTAGGGTTTTCCCTCTCTAAATTTGAAGTAAATAATGGTTATTATGGGACTATTTTCATTGGTAATATTTTCCTGATTTTGGCTTTAATTTCAGCCCTATCCCCACAACGCCAAACCCTACAGGATTGGGTACGGTATCGCATGGAACGAAAAAAACATTGGTGGACGAATTTAGCAAAAGATTTAATTTGGGGTGAAAAAAGTCCGGCAATTGTGGCAATTTTGATTAATCTTTTGATTGCTTCTACAATTTGGATAGTCACAATTTTGCTTGTGGTTCCCGCTTCGGACAAAGGCCAAATGTTGTTAGCAGTTGCTTTACATTGTAGTTTTATGCTGCTATGTGCCAGTATTGCTCAATTAATGGCAATGATGAAAACCCCAAAACGAACTTTATGGGCAACGGGTATGGTCTTAGGGGTGATGATTATTCCCCTATTATTTATAACTGTGGTGTTTTCCTCTAAACCTGACTATTATGCCGTTTTTGTGGTATCTGTAATCTCATTTGTCTCAATTTCTTCCGCCCCATTTTCCTCAATTCTGATCAGTTTTATGGGTCAAGTCTTAATCAGTGTTCTGTGCAATATCCAACTGACTCGATTATTGAAAAAAGCTGGAGAATCCGAACTCAAAGCCCTAATAAGTTCCTGAAGTAAAAGCACCCTGAATCATCAACAATAAACATTAAGTAACCATATCAGTATGGGTAATTGATGAATTACCCATACTATACTTTCTGGGAGTCTGCTTTTTCTGAAGTCTCTAAAACCAGATTATACAGTTGAGGAGAATTTTTAACCTCCCAAACTTTCAGCAGAATCAAATATTCATAAAATGCTTGTAAAACACACCAAGAAAATCCAGAACGACCATCTAAAATTCCCCCCAAGAAAAAGTACATATAGATAAACCGAATCAAAGGTCTAAAGGGTAAACGTAAGGATAAATCTTTTAGGGCTCGTCGTCGTTCAACTTCCGAACTTCCTAATAATAAATCCTTCCAATTAACTGTTCCTGTCTGTAACTGTCGCAGGGTTTCTACTGCTTCATCCGTTGAGTAACGATTGTGTTTGTCAATCCAACGGGATAACCCTTTACTACAGGTATAATGGGGATAGGTTTCTCGAATAAATCCGGTCGGGCCATCACAGACTTCCCGTTCCGTATGACCATAATCGGTAAACCAGACTTTATCCTTGCGAAACAGACGCATTTGATAGCGAGGATATTGGGTACTGCGTCGAATCCAATTGCCCAAAAATATCAACCTTTCGGCGACATAATATCCAATATAATCAGGACTTTGAATCGCTTGTAAACATTCTGCAAACAACTCAGGAGTCATCCGTTCATCGGCTTCTAAAATGTAAACCCAATCGTGTTTTGTTGGAATTTCTCGTAACATCCAGGTGCGTTGTTTTCCGTGACTCTCAAAACCATGTTGAAACACCTGAACCGGATACTGTTGGGCAATTTCAATGGTGCGATCTTGACTAAAAGAATCCACCACAATCACATCATCTGATAACAATGCAGACTCAATACAATCCGCAATATCAATTTCTTCATTGGCGGTGAGAATATAAATTGAAAACATGAAAAATGATTAAAGTTATAATAGGGAACAGGGAACAGGGAATAGGGAACAGGGAATAGGGAATAGGGAATAGGGAATGGGGAATAGGGAATAGGGAATAGGGAATAGGGAATAGGGAATGGGTAATAGGTAATAGGTAATGGGGAATAGGTAATGGGGAATAGGATTAATAAAATCTTGATTTTATTTCTGCCACTAATAACTGATAACGGGTACAGACGCGCCAATAGCCTACGGCATCGCTGCGCTCGGGCACGTCTCTACACTGATGACTGATAACTGATGACTGATAACTGTTAAGCTGTTGGTGTTTTGCGACGATTTCCCCCGCGTAAAATCCCCAAACCTTTGAGTCCTGTCCAACCCAAAGTAATATAACCAATTGCTAACAATAAACTACTAATTCCCGTTCTCAAACTTGATTTTAAGGACTGAGTTTTGGCTTGGGTTTCTAGTTCTTGTTTGCGATCGCGAATTTGAGTTAACAATTGTGTGGGTAAATTATCCGCCTGTTGATTCAAAAACTCCTCAACCGCCTGGGGATTAGATTTAGACTGTTCTAAGATTTGTCTAACTTCCGCCGGAAGATTGGGGTTAGCAAGGGCTTGATTCAGGGCTTCAGGATTTTGTGATAACCCGGCAAATTGATCTTTAAGCTGAGTTTTTCGTTGCTGAATTTGCTGCTGAAATTGCGTACTCCCGATTTGGTTTTCTAGTTGAGTTTGAGCTTGAGTCGCCTGTTGATTAATTTCTGCGAGGGCTTCGGCTCTAGCTAAACGGGTATTATTCAGATGCAAAGGAAACAGTAAAAGATACAATAGGCCGAATAAACTCGCCAACAATGCCACCCAAAATCTTAAACTCGCCAGGGGTTTAGCCGGCTTAACATTCCCTTCGGTGGCTGCATCCATCCAAAATGCAATAAAAACTAAGGCCATGCCCACCATCGGGA
>DATNRE010000478.1:0-1803 GCA_036703685.1 Candidatus Obscuribacterales bacterium | reverse complement strand
ATTTCCCGCGATCGCATTTTAATTAAAATTGCCTCCACTTGGGAAGGGATTAAAGCCGCCGAAGTCCTAGAAAAAGAGGGAATTCATTGTAATTTAACCCTATTATTTGGCCTGCATCAAGCGATCGCCTGTGCCGAAGCTGGAGCGACCTTAATTTCTCCCTTTGTCGGCCGGATTTTAGATTGGTACAAAAAAGACACCGGCCGAGATTCCTACCCCCCCACAGAAGACCCCGGCGTTTTATCCGTTACCCAAATTTATAACTATTATAAAAAATTTGGTTATCAAACAGAAGTGATGGGGGCAAGTTTCCGTAATATCGGGGAAATTACCGAGTTAGCCGGGTGTGATTTATTAACAATTTCCCCCGCCCTCTTAGAAGAATTACAATCAACAATTGGCGACCTTCCCCGCAAACTCAATCCCGAAACCGCCGCCAGTTTAGACCTGGAAAAAATCTCCATGGATCAAGATACCTTCAACCGAATGCACGCCGAAGATCGGATGGCTTCGGAGAAATTAGAAGAAGGGATTAAAGGGTTTTCTAAGGCCCTAGAAGCCCTGGAAAAATTCTTAGCGGATCGATTAGCCAGAATTGAAGGAGAAGAAGTCATTAGTCATGCGGCCGAAGATATTTTCCGCGCCTATGATTTAGATGGCGATGGCTATATTACCCGGGAAGAATGGTCAGGAACAGACGCCGTATTTGATGCCCTCGATCAAGATAATGATGGTCAAATTACCGCCGAAGAAATGGCCGCTGGATTGGGTGTATCCTTCCATTTAGTCACGGTTTAAACACCCAAAACTTGAGGCAAAACCTTAGAGACGTGCCGGGAGCGCGTCTCTCTCCTGTATGTTTTATCCATATTAGGGGTAATTCATGAATTACCCCTACATTTAGGGTGACATCCCCAAATTTCCGTGTATTCCTGTTAAAGTTAAACAATCTCTACCCTCACGGGTCATAATTTTACTTCTATGAGTCCATTCATTCCCGATTCTATTTTTAACTCTCTAATGGCTGATCATTCTGAAACAACACCCGCTTTAGAGGATTTACAACGCGAATTTGCAGCTAACCTGCTCTATCTTCAAGGTCAATTACCCACCACCGCAACCCCCCAAGAGTTATATCAAGCCTTAGCCTATACCGTTAGACAATTTTTAATGGCTTCCTGGGTCAAAACAAATCAAACCTATTCCCAAAATAAAGTTAAACAA
Source organism: Candidatus Obscuribacterales bacterium (assembly GCA_036703685.1). Classification (GTDB taxonomy): domain Bacteria; phylum Cyanobacteriota; class Cyanobacteriia; order Cyanobacteriales; family Microcoleaceae; genus Planktothrix. Next base: position 579 of record DATNRE010000478.1, on the reverse strand, counting down.
ATTTGCTATTTTTCCACGGAATATTCTTTAGGCTCCCATCTGGGAAATCATTTAGTTAATTGCAATTTGTGGGAACCATTGAAACAATGCCTCGAAGCCTTTAACTTAAACTTACAAGACTTAGTTGATCAAGAAATAGAACCCAGTTTAGGGTATGGAAATGTTGCCCAATTACCCATCGATCAATTAGATTCTCTTTCTACCTTAAATCTTCCCGCTATTGCCTATGGAATTCGTTATGAATTTGGGAGTTTTGATCAAGAAATTCATCACGGTTGGCAAGTCGAAAAGATTGATAAATGGTTGCGGTATGGAAATCCTTGGGAAATTCTGCGTCCCGAGGCTACGGTGAATGTGCAGTTAGGGGGTCATACCGAGGCCTATTATGACCAACAAGAACGCTATCGAGTGCGTTGGATTCCCCAGCGTTGCATCAAAGGAGTTCCCTATGATACACCGATTTCTGGTTATCAAAGTCATACCGTCAATACCCTCAGATTATGGAAAGCCGAACCCATTGTTTCCTATAATTCTCAAGATTTTAATATTGGCGATTATTACGGCAGAGTTCAGGGAAAA
>DATNRE010000477.1:0-1781 GCA_036703685.1 Candidatus Obscuribacterales bacterium | reverse complement strand
CTCATTTAATTCTTGACTCCCTTGAATATAAAGATCGCTAATTTTCTGTTCCCAATCCTGAACGATTCGTCCCTTTAACGGATCACCATAAAAAGTGTTTTGATTGAAAGTATGAAGAATACCATTAACTGACCAAATATTGCGAGTGCTATCAGGCTCAATATTGCCCCCAATAAAATATAGGATATGTGCATCCCAATCCAGAGTTTTTGAGAGCTTAGTTATTAAAGTATTAAAAGCCAGTAGTTGGAAATCAACTGTGATTCCGATGTTTGCCAGATCTCTGATGATTTGAACAGCTATCTGGGTTCTAATGCTATTATCGTTGCTAGTAATCAAATTGAAGCGAACAAGATTACCGTCAGCATCTTCTAATTTACCCTGGCTATTGTATTTGAAGCCTGCTTGCAAAAGTAGTTTTTTTGCTCGATTAGGATCATAATTGTAAACAGGCAATCCTTCTTTTGGCGAGATATAATACGGACTTTGCTTGTAGATTGGGGAATTGTGGGGCGTACCCAATCCTTGAAAGATATTGTTAATCATAGTAGTTCGATCAATAGATAATGCGATCGCTTGGCGAAATTCCAGAGTATTAAACCAGCGAGATTTGATCGGATCTACGACTGGTTTTCCCTTGCGGGTAGCCTGATTTAGATTAAATGTAATAAAATGGGTAACTGCTGCTGGCCCTCCATTATAAACGGTAAAATTTCCTCGTTTTTCTTCCCGCTTCATCAAAGCAAAAAAGTCAGGCGTAATGTTTACCATATCTAATCCACCCGCTCGAAATTGCATCAAAGCGTTATCGGTCGAACCTACAATTGGAATCACAATCCGTTCAATATAAGGTTGAGTTTTACCCTGAGAATCTTTGCGCCAATAGTAGGGATTTCGCTCTAAAATGATGCGCTCCCCAGGTTGAAAACTTAAAAGGCGATAGGGCCCATTGGTGATAATTTTTTCTAACGGGGTATCTGTTCCCCAAATTGATAAAAATTGTGGTTTTTTGTTTTCATTAGTAACATTTACAGTATCTTTCAAAGCGTGTTTTGGTAAAAGATTAACGTCCCCGACATAGCGGAGGAAGGGAGCAAAGGGTTCTGCAGTAATGAATTCTACCTGATAGTCGTTAACTTTTCTGACTTTTGGGAATTGACCTTTCTGACCAATCCGCAAAATATCCCGTACATTGTTAGGAATATTTTTATTAAAGTAAATTTCGTTGAAACTAAAGACCACATCATCTGCTGTAAGTGGTTTTCCATCTGACCATTTTACATCGGGTCGTAGAGTAAAAATAATGCGTTGTCGATCATCGGAAATCTGCCAAGATTCTGCTATCCCTGGTTCTAGTTCTCCGGTTTCACCATTCTGGGTAATCATTCCTTCATAGATTAACCCTAGTACCGCGTGAGGGTCAAGGCTAGTTACAGGGTTAAAGGTTTCTGGATCGTTTCGTTCACTACTAACAAGACGCGAAATCTGAGCCGATGAAGTGGTAAACAAACTAGAGTTGCAGCCTTGAATGGCAATAATAATTACCATTATCCCCAGCAATAATTTTCGCCATCCGATCCATTTTTTCAACTGATTTAGAGACATTCGAGTTATCAATATTACAGGATTGCTAGTAACTCAGCGATTGCTTGATGAGTTGGATTGAGTTGCAATGCTTGTTGCAGAGCAATTTTTGAGGATTGTAGCTGATTTTTTGCTCCTAACTGAATTGCTTTTTGGTAATAAGGAATTGCTCGATCAAGTTTACCTATTCGTAACAA
>DATNRE010000476.1:0-3876 GCA_036703685.1 Candidatus Obscuribacterales bacterium | reverse complement strand
TGTTCCCTGGTCCCTGTTCCCTGTTCCCTGTTCCCTGTTCCCTGTTCCCTGTTCCCTGTTCCCTGTTCCCTGTTCCCTGTTCCCTGTTCCCTGTTCCCTGTTCCCTGTTCCCTGTTCCCTATTCCCTGTTCCCTGTTCCCTACTATACCGATTTTTTTTTGAGTCTTGTCTAACTGTAGTCATTTCGAGTATGATGTAGTTGTAATAAATCGTAAGATAGCAAAACAATTAGGATCAAAATTATCCTAATTTTTTGTAACGAAACTATACCATCGTCAGTTTAAGGAGTATTATTCATGGCTGAGTGTCTGCGTGTTGGCCAAGTCGCCCCGGATTTTAAAGCAACGGCTGTTGTTGACCAAGAATTCAAAGACATCTCACTATCCGACTATCGGGGTAAGTATGTAGTTCTGTTCTTCTACCCCTTAGATTTTACCTTTGTTTGCCCGACTGAAATTACGGCTTTTAGCGATCGCGCCGAAGAATTTAGCAAACTCAATACTCAAATTCTTGGGGTTTCCGTCGATAGCGCCTTCTCTCACCTAGCTTGGATTCAATCCGATCGTAAATCCGGTGGTGTGGGCGACCTCAACTACCCTCTGGTGGCTGACCTGAAAAAAGAAATCAGCACCGCCTATAACGTGCTTGATCCTGAAGCCGGAATTGCCCTGCGCGGTTTGTTCATCATTGATAAAGAAGGGGTGATTCAACACTCCACGATCAATAACCTTGCCTTTGGTCGTAACGTGGACGAGACTCTGCGGACACTGCAAGCCCTGCAATATGTTCAAGCTCACCCCGATGAAGTTTGCCCTGCGGGTTGGCAACCTGGCGACAAAACCATGATCCCCGATCCCGTCAAGTCTAAAGAATTCTTTGCGGCGGTCTAAGATTAGGTTTTAGACAAGATTTAATAACCCGTCTTTACAATTTTGTGAGGGCGGGTTTCGTTGATTTTGTAATATTGTTTTACACTAAGAATACTCACAAACCACAAACTATTATGCTGACTTCTAACGATTTTACGGGTCTAATTAATCGTCGATTTTGGAATAACTTTTTTCCGATCCCCGCCACTAGCAATTTACAGTTAGGGTTGAAAACCCCCGATTTTCAATTACCCGATATTACCAATGGTCAATTAGTTCGGTTGTCTCAATTTCGAGGCGATCGCCCCGTGATTCTAGCTTTTACCCGGATTTTTACAGAAAAACAATATTGTCCCTGGTGTTATCCCCATATTAGAGCACTGAACGAAAACTATGAAGCATTTGTGCAAAAGGGAATAGAAGTTTTACTGATTACCAGTACCGATGAACGCCAAAGCAAAATTGTAGTCAAAGATCTAGGGTTAAAAATGCCATTGCTGAGTAATCCAAGCTGTGGCATTTTCCAAATATATCAAGTAGGACAAGCCCTGGGCGCGCCCTTACCCGGTCAATTTGTTTTAGACAAAAAAGGCATCTTGCAATATAAACATTTGTTTTCTTTTTTTGATTACAATGCTAGTGTTAAAACCCTCTTAGAAGTCGTCGATCCCCTCACGAATCCCAAAGCCTAAAATCCGTGACTAAACAGACCGGATTTCCCTGGGAATCATAACCCCAATAGGAGGGATAACACCCCTCTCCCCAACCGGAATGAAAGGCAATAATATTCAATCCGGTTGATTCATCTAAACAGAAATTTGCCCAATCCCAAGTATCAACATAGGTTTGATCTAATAGTTGATCCAAATGATGATAATAACTTTCAAACTCAGTATCAGAAAGGGAAGATAGGTATTTCACCCCCTCCCCATCTATAAAACATCCCGTCCCTGAGCTCACGGGATAACCCGAGGTCTGATCCCCTAGAGAAGATAGCGCCAATTCCCATCGCATCGCCGGTTGATCCCGAATGACTAACATCCCATAGGCAACCCGTTGCTCTTTTTGGTCATGGAATGTGGCGATACTGAGTTTCACCGGATAACGACCCGCAGCTAGGGTTTGAGTCAAATAGAGATGGGGGTTAGGGACAACTAAAGGATCACAAACGGCAATTTTTCCAGAGGTTAAAACGAGTTCACCGAGGGTGTGGACGGAATAGGTAACTTGATCGATATGCTGATCAAGGGTAGTTTGAAAACAATAACCATTTTGAAATGCTTGATTCAAGTCAGTGGGGTTCATCCTGTCTACCTGCCTTCTAAGAGAAAAGTTAATGATTTGTCCTTTTAAAGCAAACCGTTTTTAGCTCTAAAGTTCGGTTGTCATTGTAACGAATTATGGGTAAATTTTAGAGCTTGACAGAAAAATTTAAGGGTTCTATGATGAGTTATTTTACTTAATTTAGGGTCAGGAATTATCGAAAACTATAGAAGTGATGTCCCTCCAAAGCCAAACTAGAACAGGGGTTTGATTAGAAATCCCTAAAATTAAATATTACAACAAAATCCTGACGGATTGCTATAATAATTGGTTGAGTTCAATCCGCTTTAATACTTATTACATTGACTCAACCCTAATTTATGGCTAATCTGATTAAAAATATACAACCCACCCTAGATTTTATTCCGCCTCATTTTAATCCTTTAGTGCTAAAAGTATGTCAATGGGGGATGCCCTTTTGGATGAAATGGAAAACGCCCCTAGTTGAAATTAAGGTAGAAAAAATCGAACGATTAGTTAATCTTTATCAACAATTTAAAAGCGGAAAAGTTAGATTTTTATTAGCTTTTCGTCATCCCCATACGGATGATCCCTATTGTATTAGTCAATTATTATGGCGATTTGTTCCTGAAAGTGCCAAACAACAGGAAATAGTCTTATCTAATCCAATCCATGCCCATTTTATGTATGATCGAGGGATTCCTTTATGGGCAGGAAATATAGTTTCTTGGTTATTTCCCAAATTAGGAGGAACACCGATTTTAAGGGGGAAAGTCGATCGTTTAGGGTTACGATCCGCCAGGGATTTATTTATGAATGGTCAATTTCCTTTAGCCGCCGCACCCGAAGGAGCAACTAATGGACATAATCAAAATATTAGTCCTTTAGAACCGGGAATTTCTCAATTAGGATTTTGGTGTGTGGAAGATTTAAAAAAAGCTGAACGCTCAGAAGAAGTTTATTTAGTTCCGGTTGGTATACAGTATTTTTATATTAAAGATAATTGGGAAGATTTAGAAAAATTAATTTCCCAATTAGAACGGGATTGTAACTTACCTCTATCTAGCCCAGAATTAGCTTTTATAAATCTGTATAGCCGTTTAATTCGGTTAGGAAATCATTTATTAGATATCATGGAAAATTTTTATCGCCAATTCTATTATCGGAATATTCCGTCAGATGAAACCCTGGATTTTCCCGATCGCATTAAACGATTATTAGACATTGCTTTAACGGTGGCTGAAGAATATTTTAATCTCAAACCCCTGGGAGATTTAAGTAGTCGTTGTCGTCGTTTAGAACAGGCAGGATGGGATTGTATTTATCGCTATGATCTCAAGGCAAATGATACCTGGTCGGCGATAGAATTAGGATTAGCAGATCGGGTAGCAACCGAAGCCAGTTTGCGAATGTGGAATATGAGATTAGTGGAAAGTTTTGTGGGGGTAACAGGCAGTTATATTAAAGAAAATCCGACTTTTGATCGTTTTGCCGAAACCACATTAATTGTCTGGACAATGGTAACTCGGTTAAAGGGAGAAAACCCTCAAAAACGTCCCCATTTAGGAAAAAAACGCGCTAAATTAACTATTGGTGAACCGATTTCTGTGACTGAAAAATGGTCAGATTATCAAACAAACCGTCGTCAAGCGGTTGCTAATTTAACCCAGGATTTACAGGACGCTTTAGAACAGATGATTGAGCATTAAAAATTTGATATAAT
>DATNRE010000475.1:0-2056 GCA_036703685.1 Candidatus Obscuribacterales bacterium | reverse complement strand
TCATGGGGAGTAGCACCTTCTTTACGATTACCAAAAGCATCTTTAGTGTTTTCATCCACAAACATTTGAGGAATAATAGCACCTGAGCGCACAAAAGTAGGTAAACGCAAAATCCCATTACGATAAACGGGTACATTTTTGAGTGTTTCACCTGAACTATTAAACCATTCATTAGAATGATAATTCACCCACTTCCCAGCAGGTAAGTACATATCACGCTGATATTCACCATGATTAGCTACCATTCCTACCAAAATATCTTTACCAATCATCTTCTCATTGCCAATTTGTCTGAGATTGGAGTCATTTTGATAGTAGAAAACGGGAGGAGGTATTATTGGTTCACCTTTAAGGAAGGCACGATAACCAAGGGAATAATAGTAAGGAAGCAATTCATAGCGTTGCCGAATATTAGCTAAATTGCTCTTAGTTTTGCCAATTAAATCGGGTGCAGTTTCATAACAAGGAGGTTGTCTGTTACCGAAATTGCTTTGACAGCTAGGATTTTGGTCATTACTATTAAATTCGTCATCGGTGTGAGGACGTACAGGAATGTCAAACCAACTGCCATTAGCGAACCATTGGGTAAAAAGTTCCTCTTGATAACTGGTATTTGAGCCACTTTTATCATTACCCGGCATGACTTCACGACGGAAGCCACCAATGTCTGAGCCATAATAGTCAATTCCTGAGAATGACATTTGCATTTGGGCGTTAGCATGAGTAGCAAGAGATTCTAAATTGGAGGCGATATCGCCGGACCACATAGCCGCACCATAACGTTGGATACCGGCTGCACCAGAGCGAGTAAGAATTAATGGACGTGGATTAGTTACGCCTAATTGGTCCGTTTCGCCTTGTTTATCGACATAACCTTCCCAAATTGACTTATTCCAGAGTAAATTATAAAGGTTGTGGATGTCGGCGTGCTTATTTTTCTTGCCTAAAGTATTAGTTTCTACTCCTTCATAACAGGCAGAACCATCAAAACGCTCTGGTTCACCTAAATCTGTCCAATGAGTATTAATTCCTTTGTTGACTAGATTAGGGAAACGGCGATTATCGTGAATCCATTTACCAGTTTGCGCATCTGACCAATCAAACATATTACCAGTACCCCAAAAATCATTAGCATTAATCACTATGGGTTTTTGGTTATTGGCATCGCATTTATTGTTACTTTGTTGATAAGCCATCAGGTTTTCGGGCATTTCCTTGAAGGTAGGAAGGGGCGGATTAGTTTGTGCTAAATAAGATTCCTCAATAGCGGCAAGGCTAATACCATCTTGAGCATATTCTTTGATTTTTTCATCGGGATTAGCGAAGGAATAAAGATTGCTTTTCAGGAAATCTTCTTGGTTTTCATCCCAATCCAAGCGCCCCATATTGGTTTTCTCTAAGGGGCGTATGCCACCAAACCAGTTTAAATCTAAGACAAATCCATCTAAAGGAAAATTATCTTTGCGTAATCCTTGGGCAAGGGTATCTATTTGATTCCAATTATCGTAGCCAAATTCTGAAACCCATAAGCCAAAAGATTTTAAGGAAGGCACGGGAGGTGTACCTGTTAATTCCATGAAATCGGCGCGTAAATCAGGCAAATCGGCACCCGTCATGACATAAAAACGTAGTTGATCGCCATACATTCGAGCTTCCCAAGTAGGCTTGGTAAAATCCCATTTTTGCCAATAAACATTATCCATGAATAAAGCGTAATTGAGATTGTCGCCGACTGCATAATAAACAGGAATTTGCACGTTACCTACTGCCGCATTTTGGAAGCTTTGAAAGCCATTGCCTAAGCCATTTAAACCTTGGCGAATACCTTTGCTGATTAAGTCGCCATCGGCTAAACCAAGAGTTTTAAATTCTTGCCCTAAGCCATAAACGTTTTGCATTTTGCCAGGATTGATGTCTAAGCCTTTTAACGCTTGACCTAAGTTGGTAGGACAAATAGTAGTAAGCTGTGCCTTTTGCTTTGTTTTATCAGTTACTTCAATACAAAGATTACTTTTATTTACATTAAGTATTAAATCTTTGGTTTCGATGATGTTAT
>DATNRE010000474.1:0-3634 GCA_036703685.1 Candidatus Obscuribacterales bacterium | reverse complement strand
CAGTCCAAGTTCAAGAATTTGGGGTAATTGGGCTTCAAAGGAGCGCAGGCGGACAATTAAGTCATCGGGAAGATTCCAAGTAATTTGTGACATCTTTTCATCCCTAATTTTTAATTTCAGAAACGGTCAACAGGGGCTTGTGAATAATACTCAGAGCATTCTAGCAAAGCCAAACGTAAGAGATGATCGTTGCAATGATTCCCCTAAAACAAATCTTCTAATCAGAATCCCTGCAACGTTTCCCCTAGAACAACTCAATCAGAAACCCAATTTTTCAAGAGTTCCTCAATCACATCAGACAAATCTCGCTCGTCCCCGTACTCCAATAACTTTCGTTTAGCTTGTCGATGGGTATCCTTCCTAATATAAGCAGAAATTTGAACATAGTCGGGATCTGAACGCTTCCCTGACCCTTTGGTTTTTATGGGTTTCGGTTCGGAGTGTTCTTCCCGTACTGACTCCGCCGCTTTTAAAATCTGTTGAAACTTGCTGGCTTTTTTGTTCATAGTCCCATCTCTTTAAAGGCTTGTTGATAATCTGACCATGCAGTCAGGGCTTTATTATCCTTAACCCCATAAACCGGAATACCCGCCAACGCAGCTTTTTGAAATGCTGCATACCTGCGTATGCAAGTACGCAAACAGGGTAAACCCGCCTCTGTCAGCATAGTGAAGGCTTCTTCCCCATCCTTAGAAGGTTTAGGGGGAATGATGGTCAACAGAATTTTGAAGCGTTGCGTTCCGAGGGACTTCAAACTCGATATGGTCAGCATCAACGCATCTAAACTCAAAGCGTCCGGTGTAGCAGGTAGAATCAGCAGGTCACAACCATCGGCTAAAGCTTCTAAATCTTCCTGTTCCGGTCGAGCTTGGGTATCGATAATGATTTGCTTGAACTTGGGGACATATTTCGCGGCTTGCCTTTCATCAATGACCGTAAAGGGAAGTTGACCCCGTTTACTCCAACCCGTCGCAGAACGGTTCGGATCACCATCAATTAATAAGGTGTCGCCTTGGTTAGACAAATAGGCGGCCAGATGAACCGCCGTTGTGGTTTTGCCCACACCCCCCTTGAAGGATGCCACAGTGATAATCATCGGGATAGATTAAACGACATGACTCTATTATAAATACTTGCGTACTCAAATGTTCAAGTATTTAAGTATCTAAATATTCAATAAATCAATAAAGCCTGTAACCTTTATGCTGTAGGCATTTTACTGGCTACTTTGCGGTTCATAGCAGCTTCGCTATTTCTACACCTGTCTAGTGGTTGGTAGACACCCCTGTTAGGGAAATTAGCCTCCATCAACGAAACAACAGCTAACTTTGATTCCTTGATGGAGGCTGAGGGATTTCCTCTGCGCTTAAGGTGACAACTTTTCCATCCTGCCAAATACTAATGGATTCTCCTAATTTCCGATGTCTATCTAAATCTTTAGCAATAGCAACTTTAACCCCAGCATCAATTTTTTGATGAAGTTCTGTTAGAGGAATTGGGGGGTTATTGTCAGAGGGTGATTTGATTCCAGATGAGGGGTTCATAAATCATTACATCTTGGTTGTTTGTGAATTCAGCTACTAATTGAGGGCTAGTCCCAGAATTCTCGTAGACTATCCAAGTATCGCATAAACATAAATACAAATCCGTGAGGTTTTTCCGTCCCCGTTCATAACGACGGCGAATAACATCTTCTGGGATATTATGACCCCCACTTTCTACCCGTCTGCGTACCCTGGCGAGAGCTAATTCGGGACTTTGTAACCAAAAATAAATTAAGTTAATCTGATAACCTTTATTTTTACAGTTTCTCAAAAAACGGGCATAACTGCGAGTTGCTAAAGTAGTTTCAAAAGCAAAATCAACTCGATTATCAACTAAAGTTTTGAGTCGTCCTAACATTAATCGTCCGGCTTGAATAGCTACGGATTCAGGGTGAAAAGGTGAAAGCCCCGCAGCAATTTCATCGGCATTGACGTATTCAAACACTTCAAGAAAGTTCGGTAAAATTTGCCTAGCTGCGGTTGTTTTTCCCGAACCATTTGCGCCACAAATTATGTATAAATTCGGCATGATTTTAGTCAAAATAAGTTAAATTTACCAACCCTTCATCGGATTAATCTTCAACTAAATTTGAAAGCAAGCCAGTAATCTCGTGTTGTACCTTTTGCCGATTATCGTCATAAATCATCAAAGTGTCCAGTTGCTTGTGGCGCGATAATTTTTGCACCTTCCGCACGTTCCCATCCGTCGCATCGAGTGCAGCAGTAATGGCACTGTGACGAATCCGGTGGGGGGACATCTTCTTGGTGACTCCGGCAGCTTTACAGTATCGACAGACAATCACCCGAATCGCTTCTCCACTCAGCCGATGCCCTTTATTATGGAAATCCAACGCGGTGAATAGCGGTTCCTTCGGGGTGGTTTTCTTTCGACAAGCCAGCCACTCCGATAGAGCTTGAACCGTACCAGGGGATAAGTCGATGAGTTCCTGATAACTGCCACGCCCTTTACCCAAAATCGATAAAGTCCGGTTATGAACGTCAAAGTCCGCCACATTACATTTCACCAGTTCCCCCCGGCGTAGGGCATTGTCCCAAAGCAACCGGAGAATGGCGTAATCTCGTTTCCCTAACGGGGTGTTGCGTTGGCAACTCTCCAACACCTTTTTATAAGTGAAACTGTCAATCCCAGTTGTATCCCGGTATCGCCCCATCAGACGCTCTCCTTTGATATCTTCCAAGGAATATTCACAGACTCCTAACTTGCGTCCCATCGCAGTCAAAGATTTAATCGCGGCTAACCTGCGATTCACCGTTGATTCTTTCAGGCCCTTATCAATCAGCCGAGATTTATACCGCAGAACCACGGACACCGCTTGTTTTTGAGTCAGGTGCAAAAATTCCAGCACCGTGTCAGGGGTAGACGGTTTCCCCGTCATCAGGCGGAAAAAATCATGGATGTCTTTTTCGTAGGCTTGGCGAGTATTGGGGCTGCGTTTGTCGGAAAGCAGGTGCGCCAACACATCAAAGTCCTGGGGAAGATCAAAGGCGGTTTCAATTTTGGCATTGAGGGCGATTTCCAGATGTTCTAGGGAGGGTTCTAGGGGTGACATGGGGGAGTTAGTACGTTTGTGATAAGAAAGATTTCCGCAAACGGTTAAGGATGAAACACATTGTAGAAGAGAGTTAGCCCCGTTTTTGAAGAAGTGAAAAAAAACACACTCCAAGGGGAGGAAGTAGAGAGGGATGGAGGTGTGAAGCCGTAAGCTACGAAAATGAAGATTATTAGGAAAAGGATTGAACCCCGAACACGGAAACAGTCTATCCCAACCAATTTAAGGCGACCTCATGAAATTATTTTCAGAAGGGTAAAAGATATCTAAGTCCATTTTCTGATAAGTGTTATTCCCCCTTCATTCCCCCAATCTAAATTAAAAGACCTTTGTAACTCCTCAACAACCTGCTGATTATTGACCGTTAAAACCTCCAACCAAGCCAAATTCTGCACAAAACTCGCGGCGGGATGCTGACCTGTCTGTAATTCATCAAATACCACCTGCGGAATTACCACTTTCCCAAAAATTTGAGGCAATAAATCAACCCGTTGGCTGATTTACAAATTAGAACAAGAT